>JAYKIC010000243.1:0-3162 GCA_035284985.1 Leptolyngbyaceae cyanobacterium | reverse complement strand
CTTCATGGCCTGCAAATGAGATTGAGCTTTATGGTCCTGGCACAGATTCTGGTACGTTTGACTATTTTGTCGAGGAAGTATTGGGTGAGGGCGATAGCCGTTCAGACTATACGGCCAGTGAAGACGACAACATTTTAGTCGTCGGGGTGCAAAATGATGTTGATGCCCTTGGTTACTTTGGTTTAGCTTACTATGCAGAAAACTCAGCAACCCTCAGGGCCGCTGCTATTGATGGGGGAGATGGTCCGGTTCTGCCCACTGATGAGACCGTCAACAATGGGACTTACACCCCTTTCTCTCGTCCTCTCTTTATCTATGTCCGCAAGGATGCCCTGGAAGCAGATGAAGCCCTTGTCAGCTTTGTCAACTACTACATCCAAAATGCTCCCACCATTGTGCCTGAAGTGGGTTACGTGGCGTTACCAGAGGAAATCTACGGGATTGCCTCTAGACTAGTAGCCAATGTTGAGGCTGGAACGGTCTTCCAGAACGAAGACATCGCTGGCCGTGACTTGGTGGATATTCTAGACATGTCTCGCACATTAGAGGCTCCTGCTGAATAGACTCAGTTCGCCTTATTAATCGTTTGCCGAGTCTGACTGGGCTTAGCAAGCTATTTATCGGGTGGGTTAACGGTTGCTTAATCCACCCTTTCGTTTATCGGCATGGACCAAACTAACGGCTGCTTTTGGCTGTGAGCAAGTAAAACGGGTAGGTAGTACTAGATAGTGGACAGTAAACCATCGCTCCTCGAACAGGAGACCGCGCAATCCCCTAATATTCAGAATGGTCACGTTGTCAAGCCTTCAGTTGGGGCTGCAAAGGGGCGATCGCTCTTATTTCGGCTATTGTTTCACCCCATGTTTTACGTTTCCATCCTAGTGCATGGTGCATTACTCGCCATTCCTGGACAGCCCCCTGTGGACGATAGCATTGTCGAAGAATCGGTAGAAGACACCGAACCCGAAGAAATCACCCTCACCATGCTTCCCGCCACGGAACCGGAACCGCCCCCCGAATCGGAACCGCCCCCCGAACCCGAATCCGCCGCTCCCGCTCCCGCCGCCCCGCCGCCACCGTCCCCAATTCAACAGCAAGCCCTTCGGCCCCCTGCCCCCAAACCTGCCCCGGAACCGGAATCTGAATCAGCACCGGAATCGCAACCGGAACCAGAATCTGAATCAGCACCGGAATCTGAATCAGCACCGGAATCAGCACCGGAATCTGAATCAGCACCGGAATCACAGCCGTTTGATCCATCAGCGTTTCAATCTCAAGCTGCGAGCAATATTTCAAATTTGGGCAGTACCCAAGCTGCCCCCCTAGAGAAAAGCCAATGGTCAAGTCAACACTATGGCAAATTTGTGATGGTCGATGCCAATGGCGACCCTCAGCGTACCCCTGATCCCGACTATACTGTTCCGGCTGGACGACCGATTCTGCGCGAGGGGATTGTGCCCCCGATTAGCTGGCAGAACAACCTTCGCATTCAAAATATCGATCCGGGGCGATCGATTACAGGAAATCCAGTGGTCCCGCCGTTACCTGGCCGACCCATTACCGACAGCAAATTGTATTTGGGTTCCTTATATGGGGATAACGTTGTTGTTACCCAGGTGGGGGAATATGGCGGCGGACCCGTATTTCGAGTCGCCACCCTTGAGGGTGAGGTGATTGAGTTTCTCAACCCCGTTCCACCCCGGATTACGACGGCTCCGTCTTTTTATTTAGTGCGCTGGCGATTTGATCCAAATTCCCCGCCCCTAGAATCGTCCCCTCCCTCTACGCCCTAGGAATGGAAATTGAACAGATTTGGAGAATATTGCCCACGATCATGTTCTCATTCAATGGGAATAATCGTCTGGTCATAGCCAATTTGAGTTTGATAGGCTGACTTATGGCTCCGCTTGCGAAATTGCTTAATTTGGCGAGCACCTAAGTCAGCCTCCAGCGATTCCAATGCCACTAAATCTAGATCTAGGGCAGGTGAAGGGGGGGCATCGCGTACAATCGCTTTGGCCTCGTATAGATAGTTGTGGGCCATACTATAATCTTGGCGATCGGCTGCGGACATAGCTTCCTGTTTGAATTGGGCACTGAGTAACAACGCTACCTGTTGTTGTACTTCGGGATTGTCAGGATATTGGGCGTAATCTGTTGCCGTCACTACGGGCAGTTGCAATGTTACCTTTTGTGGCGGTTGGGGCACCCCGCTAGGAGAGTGCCATGTTAAGCGAAAGTCGCATAAATTAAGCAATTCATCTGTTATTTCCCTGCCATCGGCCATTTCACCTAAGGCATCAAGGGACGGAATAGCCAAACGTACTACCACGCAAAAGGAATATCCCGCCACTAGGTTGGGTAATTTAAATTGGCCATTGGAGCAAACGGGGAGATGGTTCAACACGGCATCAATAGTGATCTCACCTTGGGGGCGAATGTCCAACAGGGCTTGTTGACCTACCAGCTTGGACAGGCTTTGCATTTCTTGCTCAAAGGCTTCTGGCAGATGTTCCGGGGCGCTGATGTAGTGATAATTGCCGTTCCCATTGGTGGCGATCGCCCCCAGTAAATCCTCGTTGTAGTCATCCCCCACGCCAATGGTGGTGGTGCTGATGCCAGTGGCTGCTATTTTTTTAACATTGGTGGCAATTATCGAAGATTTAGTGATGCCCACACTGGGCCAACCATCGCTGAGCAGCATAATCCGGTTGATCCTATCCTCCCCTTGGTGCTGCTGAACCTGGTACCCTCCTTCTTCCCAGCCTCCATGGAGATTGGTCCACTTTCCCAGGGGGATCGCCTGAATTGATTGAATGATTGTGGCGCGATCGCCCAAAACCTGACTTTTCACCGGAACTTGTACATGGCGATCAAAGGTGACAACACTGAGGCGATCGCCCTCCTCCAACTGCTGCACCACATGCCGAGCTGCCGCCTTCGCGTAGTCTAACCGTCCCTTTACCGCCATGGAACTGGATCGATCGATGACTAAACTCAGATTGAGCCGAGGCCGACTAATGGCCTCTTGGCCCTGAGGTGGGATCACTTTAACCAACACCTCTAAGGTTGTAGCCTGATGGCTAGGTATGGCCGCAGTGAGAGGAATGAGTTGAATGAGGGGGCTTTGCATCAATATTTGCCTCTAGATCGAAATATAAA
>JAYKIC010000242.1:0-2619 GCA_035284985.1 Leptolyngbyaceae cyanobacterium | reverse complement strand
TCAATGATGGCATGGATGATGGCTTAATTGGCAGAAAAAGTCCCGTTGAAATTTATGGCATGGCGATGAAGGTAGAGGGCGATCGCCTTTATTTTGCCTTTAATTCTAACCTTTCCCTCAATGGTGTCCCCAAGCGCCGAGCCTATAATAACCGTATAAGTTATGGTGATCTTTTCTTAAATTTTTCCAATTCAAGCATCTTTAATCCAGCCTCAGATGATGTCTATGGTATTCGTTTTAATGCCAGCAATGACACGCCTCAACGTCTTGGTTTATACCAGGGTGTCCACGCGGCAAGCCTGACCCAGGCCAACTTGGGCTGGGCTAAACGCAGCCAATATCAGGCTGCGGTGCGGAATCTAGGGGGCACCCTATCCTATGGAGATGTGGGAGGGCACTATTTTTCCAACGATCCATCGGCTCCGACGACGTTATATGGGGGCACTCAGATTGGTGGGATCGAGATGGTATGCGTGCCTTTAGCGTTAATCGCAATTTGTTGCCAGAGGAGTCATTTATAGCCCATCTTTTCATTGAGTCCGGCCATGATGGGATTGCCCTCAAGGGAAAACTACAAGAGACATCCCAAGAAATACCCGAACCTTCCGTAGGAGTTGCCCTAGGGTTGGTGGGTTTGATGGCTTGGAAAAAACGGCGATCGCCATAATCTCGTTTATATAGTTGTGACTCGATAAGGTACACAGTTGTGACTCGATAAAGCCAAAACAAAACTAAAACAGGCCAAAATCTTAGAAGGGTGACACATTGAGTTCGTCGCCTTTTATTTTTTTTCCTTTTCTGAAAGTTTAAAGCAAGAGACTTCACCTTTCCAAACAATTCTGATACTGTCTTGTCAGTATTCTGCTTGAGGCAAATCTTGGCTGATCGTCTGCCTGGTTTGAATTGACCTCAATCCGATTAAATTTTATCTAAGTGCATGGCTGTATCTCCTCGTTCAGGTTCAAGCCCTGGTGGCGATCGCAATCCCCAAACCCGGTGGTTGCGGCTTCTTCTTATCAGTGGTGGCATTTTACTGGCGATCGCAGTGGCAGGAACCCTGATTGCCCGTTATTTCGTTTACCGTCGGCTTGCGCCCATTGTGGAGACCAGCGTGGGTACCCTCATTGACCGTCCGGTGGAACTTGGCCCCATTTCCGGGTTTTCCCTCACGGGCATTTTGATTGATGGGGCGGAACTGCCGCCCACCCTGGAAGATGAAGATTATGCCAAGGTGCCCCAGATTGAGGTTAGCTTTAATCCGTTTCAGGTTTTGAGTAATTTGGTGCGCGATCGCACCCTGCCCATCACCCTCACCTTGATTGACCCAGAGCTATACCTTCAGCAGGATGCCGATGGCAACTGGGTGGAATTGATGATTCAAACCCAGGAAGAAGGACCGATTTCCCTGGCCCTGGAAACCATCAGGGCCGAAAACGCCACTGTGATTGTGGCCCCCTATCCCCAAACTGATACGGTGATTGAGCCGGACGCAAATTCTCAACCCCAAGAAAATTCCCAACCCCAAGAAAATTCAGGGGTGCAATTGGTACAGACAACAGTGCAACCCAGGGCCAATCCGGTAGTGTTGCAGGAAATTGAGGCGATCGCCCACCTGCGGGACAAAAATCGCTACATCGACGCAGAAGTCAGCGGCAATGCCCTAGGGGGCGGCAGCTTCAACCTCACCGCCACCGCTGACACCAAACGGCCCCAAGTGGAGGCCAATCTGCAAACCGAAGCCATGCAAGTGCTGCAATTTAGCGATTTGCTCACCGCTGTGGTGCCCCTCCCGGTCCAGCTACAAGCGGGAACATTGGATGCCGACCTCACCGTGGTGTATGACAAGGGGGACGATCTGCCTGGGATCAACGGCACGGCCCAAGTCAAGAATATTACCGCCAGTTCCGACCTGGCCCCCAAGCCCGTTTCCGATCTCAACGCCCTGCTCACTTTTGCGGGGCAGACCGTCACCCTGGACCAGACATCCCTACGCTATGACCAATTAACCTTGACCGCCTCCGGTTCGGTGGATTTGAACAACGGCTATGATCTCACCGCCCAAGTTGAACCCATTACCCTGGAAGCCCTGATGGCAACGGCTGAGGTGGAACTGCCCGTCGTGGCCAGTGGCATGATTGGGGTGGCGGTGGCGATCGCCGGACCCTTGGCCACACCCATCATCACGGGAACGTTAAGCAATCCACAACCGATTCAGGTGGATCGACTGGTGGCGGAAACAGTGGCGGCAGAATTTAGCCTAACTCCCACCCTGTTTACCCTCCAGCAGTTATCGATTCTGCCAGCGGTGGGGGGGGCGATTACGGGCAAGGGCCAAGTGAGTTGGGCGGGGGACATTGGGCTGTTGCTGGATGTGGCGGTGCGGGATATCCCAACGGATGCGATCGCCTCCCTTTACGATGTCACCCTACCGGAACCCACCCAGCTCGGCAATCTCAACTCCACCATCGAGGTGTTTGGCAAACTGGCTGATCTGCAAGCCGCCCTCAACTGGAATGTGACCGGGGGGAGCTTTCCCGCCAGAGGAACTGTAGCCTATGCCGACCAAATTTTACGGGCCAGGAACACTATCATCCAAGTGGAACCTGGTTCCGTTCCCAA
>JAYKIC010000241.1:0-3188 GCA_035284985.1 Leptolyngbyaceae cyanobacterium | reverse complement strand
CATGGCATGGCTCGAAAAGTCTTGAGATATGTTTTAGGATTGGGGATGGTTCACCCCTAATCCCGTAAGTTGGAATTGGATGGATGGTGCATTGCCACACCGTTGTATTTTGGTTGTACTTGTCCTCATCACCCTTGCACAATTGATTCCATGACTTCTGATTCTTTCATATCCGCATCGGTTTCGCACCTTTCACCCCCGGAAGGTGAATCTAATCCAAATTTACAAATTCGGTTTAAGAGTGAAGCCAATCGTTTGCTCTTACTGATGCCTCCTGAAATAGAGGGAGAAGTCAATATCAATACATGGGATGAGTTATGGTCCCAGCTCAAACAACGGTTGGCGGGGGGGGAACGATTTTGGCAACCAGAGACATCCGTTCATCTCATTGCCCGCGATCGCCTCTTGGATGCCCGTCAACTTCAATCCATCGCCGACATTCTGAGCAGTGTTCAACTTCGGCTCAAGCGGGTCTATACCAGTCGGCGGCAAACGGCGATCGCCGCTGTCACCCAAGGATATTCCGTAGAACAAGATCCCCCCGTGGCCCACTTGAACAACTCGGACAATGATGTCAAACAACCCCTAGCCGATCCCCTTTATATCCAAACCACTGTACGTTCTGGCATCGACATCCGCCACCCTGGAACCATTATTGTCTTGGGCGATGTGAACCCTGGCGGTACAGTGGTTGCAGATGGAGACGTAATTATTTGGGGGCGGCTCCGAGGAATCGCCCAAGCAGGCGCATCCGGCAACCAAAACTGCCTGATCATGGCCTTACGGATGGACCCCACCCAAATTCGGATTGCCGATTTGGTCGCTAGAGCACCTGAAACTCCTCCTTCAGAGTATTATCCTGAAGTGGCGTATGCGACCCCAAATGGTATTCGCATTACCAAAGCCAGTAGTTTTGCCAAAATGTCCTACGAAGCTGGCTCCTGATTTGACTAATCATTCTCTTGAAGCCAAACTCTGACTCCGGGAATTAGATTGGCAACGTCAGTAGTATGATAATCCTTGTCCGATTAACGAACAAACATCTGCTATCCTGATTGTCTATCTGGAACGGGTAGCCTGTACTCCTGAAAAAGTGTATTTAAATCACCAACTTTATGAATCGCGTTATTGTTGTTACATCGGGGAAAGGGGGAGTCGGCAAGACCACCTGTACCGCTAACCTGGGCATGGCGTTGGCTCAGATTGGAAAATCCGTTGCGGTCGTGGATGCTGATTTTGGCCTACGTAACCTTGATCTGCTCCTAGGGCTGGAAAATCGCATCGTCTACACCGTAGTTGATGTAATAGCAGGGGATTGTCGTTTGGATCAAGCCCTAGTGAAAGATAAGCGCCAACCCAAACTCGTGCTATTAGCAGCGGCCCAAAACCGCACCAAAGATGCGGTCAATCCAGAGCAAATGGGGAATCTAGTGCGGGAAGTGGCGGAAAACTACGATTATGTCTTGGTGGATTGCCCCGCTGGGATTGAAATGGGATTCCAAAACGCGATCGCAGGAGCCAACGAAGCCATTGTTGTCACCACCCCTGAAATTGCCGCTGTGCGAGATGCTGACCGAGTGATCGGTTTACTAGAAGCCAATGACATTAGAACTCTCCGATTAATTGTCAATCGTCTACGGGCAGAGATGGTGCAAGAAGATCAGATGATGTCAGTGGCAGATGTCCAAGAAATTCTAGCCATTCCCCTACTCGGAGTCATTCCTGATGATGAAAAAGTGATCGTTTCAACGAACCGGGGAGAACCCTTGGTGCTATCTACCGATCTATCTTTAGCTGGCGTTGCCTTCCATAACATTGCTCAGCGTTTAGAAGGGGAAGATATTCCCTTCCTAGACTTGACGGCGGCCCATGACGATATTTTCTCCCGTATTCGTCGCATGTTTCGCAGTAAAAACGACAATCGCCGTTAATTTAGACGAAATAATCCCCCATGGAGATGAGTTATCCGATGGCAAGTATATGTCTGTCCTGCCGCCATTCTCTGGCAATATGTTCTCCTGAGAGATATTCTGCTGAGATACCTTGATTTTGCCCGCCATTGCAACAATAGGCCCTATTCCCTATGCTGACTGAACTTCTGAATAAACTCCTGCAACGTAACTCCCAAGAAACCAGCCGGGATTCTGTCAAGCGGCGGCTCCAATTTGTGCTGGCCCACGATCGCTCCGATCTGACTCCAGAGATGATGGAAAAAATGCGGCAGGAGATTATGGAAGTCGTTTCACGCTATGTAGAAATAGATTCAGAGGGAATGGCTTTTTCGCTGGAAAACGATGACCGGATGACCGCATTGATTGCGAATTTGCCCATTCGGCGAGTCAAATCAGAGGTACAGTCGCCGCAAATTATGACTGATTCCCCTGCCAAGCCTGATGTGGGCTAACGCTATGATTCGGTTCGACTACGCAGGTAGTCGGCCAAAATCCCTCTTAGTTCTAGTAACCCGGCTGTGTTAGCGGCAATTTGTTCAGCGTTGATGGCGCTGCGTTCAGCGTTGGCTGCGATTTGTACGGCGTTAGCCCTGATCTGACGATCAAATTGTTCACGACTGGTTTGCAAGTCCTGTAGAAAGGTTTCCTGCCGTTGCCGCAATTGATCGATGGCAAGCAGAATAGTTTGAGCTAAGGCTTCTAGTTGATCAATGCGGGTTGGGCCAACGCTCATGGAATTTACAGCCTTAAACGCAACAGTAAAGGATGCCCGAAATATAGCATTTTTTCCCTTTGATCTGTTATCTCATGTCAATGCATCCGATAGGTGGTTGGCGGTGGCTTCCACAAGGGCGATCGCATTTTCATACAACATCCGAGTTGGCCCCAACAGCCCCACGCTCCCCGTAAAGCTTTCACCTCGCTGATAGGTTGTAGAGACCAACGTACAGGATTGAATCGGTTCCAAGGGAATTTCCGTACCGATGCGAACCATCACATTAGGATTCAGAGCGGTCTGAAACACGGGCAAATCATCGGTAACAGATCTCACGGTTTCACCCCGTTCATCTTGTTGAAACAACAACGGTACTAGCTGTTCCTGTTCTTCTTCTAACAAGTGAATAATAGCCTGTACTTGCTGAAGTTCAGAAAACTCTGGATGTCGTTTTAATACTTCTGCCATGCCGCTAATCACAATGGGGGCAGTGCTAGGCTGACTTTGGAGCCGTCGCTGTA
>JAYKIC010000240.1:0-14180 GCA_035284985.1 Leptolyngbyaceae cyanobacterium | reverse complement strand
CGATCGCCCGCTTCCAAGTGAATGGTGAAAATGCCCAGCCCAAGTACCTCATTCCCGTAGATCAGGGCCAACCCGCCCCAGTGGTGGAGCTAGCGTGGGATGTATTAGGAGGATCGGGAACGGTGGCCGAATTGTCCCCCTCTCCCGGCACCGTTCCTCTAGAAGGATCTGTCGCCATTCCCCTAGGACAGCAACCAGGAAATACGGTCCTTTCCCTCACCGTCAGCAATAGCGCAGGAGAAACTGTAACCCGTTCGGTCACGTTTGAGGTCTTTGATCCCACCCCCACCGATCCAGTGGAAGCCGCTGCTGCTGCGATCGCTGCCGCCACCGCCCAAGCCACCGCCCCATCTATCGCCCCAGAGAATGGTGAAGGGACTGTCCCTGGTACGGGTGGCATTGGAACGCCATCACCATCGGTGCCGGGGCGGCTATCCCCCACAGAAGTACCGCCTCAGTTTGATTAGGGGGTTTAGGCGCAACGGGTGTAATCGGTTTAGCTCCAGTACATAGCCCTGTATTTAACTAATTTTTAATAGCAAGGATGAACAACTAAATATGGGAACGCTCTCATTAAGCCGTAGATATTTTCCCATCTTTTTGACTGCTATCTTTCTCATCTTCGGCATTATTGGTATGGCTCACCATGAAATGTGGCGAGATGAACTGCAAGCCTGGTTAATTGCCAGAGATAGTAGTTCTTTACCCGATCTCATTCGGAATATGAGATATGAAGGACATCCCGCCCTATGGCATCTTTTACTATACGTTCTCACCCGCTTTACCCATAATCCAATTGCCATGCAGTTTCTCCATCTGCTGATTGGCACCCTATCTGTTTTTTTGGTGGCTAAATATTCTCCTTTTACCAGATTGCAAAAGTTTCTGATTACATTTGGTTATTTTAGTCTTTATGAATATCTGGTAATTAGCCGTAATTATGCCCTAGGTGTCCTGCTCATTTGTCTCACTTGTTGTCTATATCCCCAACGCTTCCAAAGGCCATTTCTTTTCCTCTTCATTTTAGGACTTTTAGCGAATACGAGCTTTCATAGTTGGATTATTTCGGTGAGTTGGGCGATCGCCTTCGTCATCGAGTATAGATTCGGCAGTGGTAACGATCTCTCCATTAAACATCGGAAATACCTGCCTTCGATGCAACTAGGTTTCATCTTGGGTAGTATTTTCTATCTGATTGCTATTATTACCGCGTTTTTACTAGTGAGACCACCCCAGGATCGTTACCGGGGAGTAGGTGGCGTAGATCTGCAACCCAATTTCGAGCATTTTCTCCGTTCCATATCCGCCATTTGGCGTAGCTATTTCCCCCTTTCCCAGTTTCAAGAACAATTTTGGAGTAGCAATTTCCTGGTCGGTCGCATCGGATCAGATATCCACTACTTAAGCCAGGGTATTGCTTTGGTCATGGTCCTAATTATCTTAGGGCTGGTGGCAACAACCCTATTCAAGCTTTCTAAAACATCATTGTTGATCTATGGGTTGGGAACCAGTTTATTGTTTGCCTTTACCTATGCCAAATTTCTTGGAGGACTTAGACATCATGGCCATTTTTATATTCTGCTGTTGGCCTGTGTATGGATTGCGCTGCTAGATATTAAGCCTAAAAAGATACCTAAAAAGATAGATGTTGGGGAGGAGAATGGAAAAGATAAACGGCTGTTTTTTCAGAATACTGATCACAGGGCTAAGGTAGTCCAAATGTTGTTTACACTCCTACTATCGGTTCAATTTCTAGCAACATTATGGCCTTATGCCACCGACCTCCGTTTGCCCTTCACCATGAATCAGATTGCATCCCAGTATTTAGCAGACTATATCCAAAATTATGACCGGGGTGAGTTGATTGTGGCAGGATATCAAATTCCCAGTACCTCGGCATTTTCTGCACGACTTAATATACCTTTGTATTATCCCCAGATGAAAAGCTATGGTAGTTTTATGATTTGGACAAAGGAGTATAATCAGGAAATCGAGGATAAGGAAATTTTTCGCCATTTGGCTGAACTGATTCTTCAACGAGAAAAAGATTGTGTTTTGATTTCAGACGAAAAAATAGGGTTGAAACCGTTTCGTGATTCAGCCTATCAAGATCAGATAAAAGTATCGCTGCTAGAAGAATTTACGGGCAGTATTGTAGAGAGTGAACACTTTTTTATCTATGGAATTCAGCGACGCAATATGCTTGTTGATGCGCCGTAGATCCTGGGCGTAATGAATGGGGAGAACCAATGGCTACTGTGTTAATTATTGGCGGACAAGGGCGGATTGGGGGGGCGATCGCCCAGGATATCCTACGTCACACCGATGCAACAATTACCGTCACTCGCCGCACCCATCCCCCACAGCCACCACCCCCCTCTCCCCGGTTAACCTTGGCCCAGTTGGATGTGAATGATACAGCGGCGGTGCAGCGGGCGATCGCCACCCATGATTTGGTGATTGATTGCGCTGGACCTTTTCATCACCGGAACACCCAGGTGTTGCAGCAGTGCATTGAGGCCGGGGTGAATTACTTAGACGTGAGCGATTGCGCTCCCTTTAGCCGTCGAGCGCTGCCTCTCCATGATGCCGCCCAACAAGCCAATGTTACCGCCATCATTAACACGGGGGTATTTCCTGGCATTTCCAACGGCATGGCCCGGTGGGGGGTGGAGGCATTTGAGCAGCAGTTTGGCCGATCGCCCCATAGCATTCGACTGTACTACGGAGTGGCCGGGTCCGGGGGAGCCGGGGTCACGGTGATGCGGACTACTTTTCTGGGATTACAGCATCCGGTCACGGCTTGGATTGACGGTCAGTGGCGTGAACTGGCCCCCTATAGCGATCGCCAAGTCATCCAATTTCCGCCCCCGATTGGGACCACTGGAGTCTACTGGTATGAAGTGGCTGAAACCCTCACCTTGGCCCAATCATTCCCCGTGCAAACTGTGGTAACTAAATTTGGCTCCGTTCCCGATCTTTACAATCGCCTCACCTGGGCAGTGGCGCACTGGTTGCCCCAGCGCCTCCTCCATAATGCTGGATTTATTGAAGATATGTCCCGGATGGGTTACTACATGACCCAGGTCAGCGATCGCTTTAGCGGTACCGGGATTGCCATGGTGGTGGAAATCACGGAAAATGAAAGCTTGGGAAACCCTGAACCATTGCGGCTGACGCTGGTACATGAAGATACGGCGATCGCCGCTGGGGCCGGAACCGGAAGCCTCGCCCAGTTAATCCTTAGCCACCAACTGCAATCCCCCGGTGTGCAACCCGTTGAAACCGCTGTACCCACTCCCCTATTCCAAGCAATGATGCAACAGCGTCAGATTGCTATTAACGTCACTCCTATTTTAACAGTACCGTAGTTTTTTATAGTCTTTTTACTGCTGGGCTTTAATACTGAGTACCGCTACCCCACCCGTGACAATCGCCACTCCTATTAATTGATGGGCTTGCAACCCCTCTTGCAATGAGAACCACGCGAATAGGGCAGTGAGGACAGGGACGGTAGCGGTGATTAGCCCCGTTAGCGCTGCACCGATGTAGCGCACGCCAAAGTTGTTGAGAACGTAGGCGACTAAGGTTAGCACGGCGGACAGAATTGTCATTACAATGACTGGCCCTAGATTATCCTGGGCGATCGCTAAGGGTTGTGGTCCCACTTGCAAGCCCAACAGGGTGATGCTGGATAGCACCGCTACGATACTGAATACCATCAGGGAAAAGGGAACGGGATGGAGATAGGGATGATGGGCTTGGGGCCGCAGACCTATTTCCGTCAAAATTCCATAAACGCCAAAGCCTACACTAGCCCCTAAGGCACTGACGATTCCAAGGGTTGGATTGGCCGTAGTCTCCTCAGCGGCGGCGATCGCAGAGGCAGGGAGCCAATTCAGCAAGGCCACCCCCCCCAGAATGATCCCCATTAGCCACAGTTTGTATCGTTGGGGTCGTTGGTGAAAAATCCGCCATGCCAATAACACGGTAATGGCGGGATAGATGAAGAAGGTGGCGATCGCAATGCCCGTGGCGACTTGACTGAGGGCGAGGTAAAGCAAGGTTAAGCCACAGCAGAGACAAAACCCACTGGCCAGAGTCGTTCGCAGCAACGAAGGCGTTTGCACCAGGCTCCGTAGTTCAGCCACGGTTTTGGGATAGAGGGCGGGGGCGATCGCCGCCAAAATCACCGACATACTCATCATGCGTAGCGCCAATAAAAAAATGATATTACTCATCTGTGGCGCAACTAGGCCCCCAAAGGAAAACAACCCCAACACCATCTTAGTACTGAAAAATAAGCGCAGGATTACGTTTTGAGCCGCTAATCCCACTGCACTCAGAAGCACTAGGCCGATTCCCAAAAGAACAGTGGAACGGGGAGGGGAATGGGTCATGTGCTTGCTCGATATGCCATAAAGTTATGTTCAGAAAACCTACGCCTAGCATTTCCTACCATAGACGGATACTCGTTACGGCAATGTTACCCGCTAAGCATACTGAGAGATCGGAACCGGGATCACGCGATCGCTCCTCATAGCGGCCCGTAAAAGTGAACTGATCCCCCGACACCTGATGTTCTAAGGGCAACGGTTGGGTACAGAGGGGGCATTCAATGATTTGGGGTTCCGGGTCCGCTGCCGTACAGTGGGGCAGATTAATATTCCAAAACATTCCCGCCACCATCGGCTGGGCCAGCAATTTTTCCAACACCTTTGCCGTGTGCCGCGCCACTATCGCCCAATCAATGGGTGCTCCTTTATGAATATAGCGGGAAATCGCAATCCCCGGCACCCGATGCAATACCGCTTCCCGCACCGCTGCCACTGTCCCCGATGCATAGATATCGGCCCCCATGTTGCCCCCGGCATTGATCCCTGACAACACCATGGAGGTATCCGGTAGCAGATGCGCTAACCCCACACGGGTACAGTCAGCCGGGGTGCCATGGATGGCGATGGCTTGGGGACTGCGACGCTCAATCACCAATGGTCCCCCCCGTGTCACTTGGTGGCTACAGCCTGACCACTGCCCCACCGGGGCCACCTTCACCCAATTGGGCCGACCCATCTGGTCCAAGGATTGCCCCAAAGCCGCAATACCCGGCGCATCAATCCCATCATCGTTGGTCAGTAACAGTGTCATGGCACCACCTAGAAAAAGTAAGCAATCCTTTGGCCTTGCTTACATTACCCTAGTGTTGTGTTTGGAGCAATGTGCTGGGGACGATGGTTGCAATGTCAACGCGATCGCCACAACAAAAACCAGGACAAATGAATTTGCCCTGGTATCCCATCTAAAAAAATGTCCCTATAGTGCAGATGGAATAGGAGGAGACTGTTGGCGTAAAACCCACTGGGTCTCCCTAGTATTTACGGACAATATTCTGCACTAGTACAATAAAACTTTTGTTATTGCCATTGGGCATTTATGTTCCAACGACTAACGTTCTTAGTATCCTACCGCTTGATTAAGGGATTTGCAGATAAGAAAACAGGTTGTGGGGTGGGCAGTCCGCCGCCCCACAACGGCTAGTTTATTTTCTTGGAAGTCCCTAATGCAGGATACTAAGACGTTTTCTGTAAACAGTTGTATTTTTTCTCTAATGTGCGGTACGTAGTTGTACTCTACGCAGTACATTGGCAAGCAACCTTAGATATGTGACTCCTGCGTGCTGAAAAAATCAGGCTCAGGATGCCAGAAAACTATCTAGGCTTCGCTTTCAACGTACATGAACAGAAGTCCCATCACGGCAAAAGCGGCCACGGGGAGCAAGGGTACGAACACAAAGGGTAAGAAAGAAGCAGCGTAGTCACCAAGCATATTTAAATCATCCTAAGTGAAATAGTTAAGCATTATGGATCGTACTGCGATCGCCCCCCTCCAGTGAGCTATCATCAAGATTCTTAACAGTCAAATATCAAGATTCCTAACAAGATACGAAACGTAACGCATTTCGCTTTAAGCTTCAAATAGAAATTTTTAACTCTGCATTGCATACGGCATATAGAGGATATTTACATGACAGAAATGATTACTGCGGCTGGCGATCCCCAGGTAGGTAACTTGGCTACGCCCCTCAATTCTTCCCCCTTTTCCCTGGCATTCATTCGGAACTTACCTGCCTATCGTCAAGGTCTATCGGCTAACCGTCGGGGTCTTGAAATTGGTATGGCCCATGGATATTTCATTTATGGACCCTTGGCTCTGCTTGGCCCCTTGCGGGACAGCGATTATGGCGCATTAGCAGGGGTTGCGGGGACCGTTGCGTTTGTTACTATTCTGACCGTTGCCCTTTCCTTGCATGGTTCGGTTCGCGTCGGAGATGCGATCGCCACGGTGACAACTCCCGCTCCCCCCGCCGAATATGGCACCAAGGAAGGCTGGAGTGAGTTTGCTAGCGGCTTCTTCATCGGCGGTTGCGGGGGTGCTGTTTTTGCGTACCTGCTTTGCCAAGCCACGTCCATCCAAGAGATTTTTACCGCCATTTGGTCCTAGGCTAAAGGTTAATCCAATAAAAAATCGCTAATGCCTAGCCCCGACTTCTCAGAGAAGTCGGGGTTTTGCTGATCACTGGATAAAATCACGAGACAAAATGATAGGGCGGCAGAGGCGTACCTACCGAGACTTGCCAACAGGTTTGTTGATCCCCTTGATTTTGTAGCCATTCAATAATGGAGGATGAGGAATGGCGATCGCACAATACATAAACCCGTTCCACCTCCTCATCCCCTTCCCCCTGCACTACCTCTAACCCATGCTGACGTAAGGTATTCAAGTAACCCTCTAGCTCTTGTTTTTGCTGTTGTTTGTACTGCGTTTGAGCTTGATAGCGTTGCTTCTTGGCCAAGAAATAGTCCCGTCCCCGCTGGGCCGTTGCCGCCCCATCCTCCTCGGTGAAGGGGTGGGGTTGGAGTTTTACCAGATATTCTGCTTTGCCATCTAATCGGTCTAATTGGATTACATAGTGGTCTTGCTGGGCCTGTAAATGCTCAAAGAGATGCTGCTCTGACAAAAACACCGTCCCAAAGCGTAAGGGGAGGACGGTCATGATATCAAACAATTCCTGAATCACGCGATCGTGATCAACCACCGCCCGAATTAATCGTTCGTCACTTTGCTGCAAATCATCAGCGATTAGATTAGGTTCAACTAAAGCCGCTAGTTGATCGCACACCACCAAACTAGTAGCCGACTCAATGCCCATGGGCAATTTTGCGGATGAACTGGGAACCTTCAAAAAGGCGTAAGCATACATGGTTTCAGTAGGGTTGGAAGATCACTTATCCAATATAACCAAGAACCCTCTCCCTCTCCCTCGGAAATGAAAATTTAAAAGACCGGGTTGTCCGTTGGCAACATCCCTGGACGGGTTCGGAGTCTAGAGCCATCAGAGAAAAATCCGGGTTTTGCCCTTCAAGGGGGATGGATGTAACCCATGGATATGCGACTTAATTTCAAGTCATGTGTACCCGCCCACGCCTCTGATCCCCAAGCTTGATTTTGTCATGAAACCATGACAAATTGATCCCGCGAAGTCCTACAAATTCGTGAACATATTGAAATAAAAGCGATCCCCCTCTTGATCTCCTCCTTCAGCTTTTGTAATATCTTGTGCAAGCCAACATCCTCTAAAGTTCCAACGTCGTTCCAAGCTCTAGCGATCGCCACAGTGTCAGGGTGGGTTCGTTCGGACTCACTGGGCATAGCGCTGGTTGCTTTCGGGGGTATCTTGTTTGTGCCATTTGGCTACTTTTTAATGAAGTCCCTGGATGCAGTGAGTTGATGATTTGAAGGAGGATTAGTAATTATGAGTGCAAATGGTACTCCCTTACATGAGATGACGTTGAGGCAGTTGCGGAAGGTGGCTAGTAGTTACGCCATTTCCCGCTACAGCCGCATGAGAAAAGAGCAACTCATTGCAGAGATTAGAAAAATTCAGCAAAGTCAGATTGACACGGTGGCAGCCCCTCCAGCCCAGGCAACGGTGGAAGCATCAAAGTTCAACATTCGCCAAGGAGGGTTGGGTAATCCGGCGGTATCTGAAGTCACCTCAGATAGTGAGACAAGCGTCCTCACGGATGTTGATTCCAACCTCCGTGATTTGCCGGATGGTTACGGCGAAAGTCGAATCATGCTCCTTCCCCGTGATCCTCAGTGGGCCTATGTGTACTGGGATATTCCTAACGAGCATCGAGAAGAGTTACGACGACAAGGTGGACGACGTTTAGCCCTGCGGTTCTATGATGTGACGGATGTTGACTTGAGTTATCAACGCCCCCATAGTTTGCAGCAGTACGAGTGTGACGAAATGGCCCGTGAGTGGTATGTGCCCATTCCGGTAAGCGATCGCGACTATGCCATTGAAATTGGCTACATTGCTAATGATGGACGTTGGTTAGTGTTGGCCCGATCGGCAGTGGTGCGGATTCCTCCGGTTTATCCCTCCGACTGGATTGACGATCAGTTTATTGCCGTGGAGTGGGAAGAAGACTTACAGGGCAAGACTATTTTAGGGTTGTCTGAACCTCCCCAGCGTTGGGGAACAGTGCATGGCAATGGGCTATATGATTCAGAGGAGACTAGTGAAGCCTTGCGGGTTGCCGGATCACTGTTTGGATCAGCCCATCAAGCTCCACCCCCAGCCCCTAGTTCCCATGTGTTTGCCCCAGCGCTGGTGTCCTCGACTGCTACCGACCTGGATCAGCCTGAAGCGATCCAGACGGTTGGAGAGACTATGAAATCCCTGCCCCGTAATGAAGAAACTCCCCCATTTTGGCTGGCGGCAGGGGCAGAGTTGGTGGTGTATGGGGCCACTGAGCCTAGCGCTAAGGTGACGATTGCGGGTCGTCCGGTGAAACTCAATGCGGATGGAACCTTTCGGGTGAAAGTTCCATTCCAAGATGGTTTGCTTGACTACCCCATTAGTGCGGTGTCAGCGGGTGGTCAGGACATTCGGGCGATTCACATCACTTTTACCCGTGAAACGACTGAAGTGGAGGGTACGGAAAACATGAATCAGACGGATGAGGTAGACGTTAGGCGCAAGGTGGCCCAAGAACAAGTGGCCTAGTTCTGCCTAGGCTAATCCTTGGGCCTGACTCCAAGGGCAGACCATCTGAAGACCCAGGGGCACAAATGTCACAAATGTCATCATTTTAGCGATTTATTGAATATGCTTCGTTAGGGTAGTGAAATGTGACAGGGTATGAGTAATTTGTGATATTGGTCTATGGTTAGGTTGTCTGCTTTAAGGAGTATGCCTTTGACAGTGTTGAGTCCCTCTAGCCTCTGGTTGCGTTTATTGGTGGTGATGGTGGGCATGGCTCCTGGGATATGGGGGGGACAGGGGGCGATCGCCCAATCCCCCCAATCCATCGATAGCGTTACCCCAACAAGCTCTTGGCCCCATGGTTGGTCCATTGGTCAGGCCCCTTCACCTGCACCACCCCCTGGAGCAGGTGATTCCACTAATCAACCCGCCTCTCCCGACAATTTACCTCCGACCCCAGCGGCAACTGAGCCTAGTTCAGCTAATTCGCCACCTGTTACCCAGCCCAGCCCGAACCAGTCCAGTTCAAATCAGTCCAGCCCAAACCCTTCAGGCACTAGTGCCTCAGGTACCGATCCGGCAGATCTATCTATTCTTACCCCTTCTTCTCTGATTATTAAAGGTCAGAAGGGAGGATATTGGATTAATCCACGAGTTCCGGCCTTACGGCGCAACTTGACCATTCGGTTCAATACTCCACCCGAATCGGCCACAGTATACGTTACGGATCTCAAAGATCCCTCTGGTGACAAGATTTACGCCAGTGACTTTATCCTGTGTGAACAGGGTGGGTCCAAGCCTAACCCTGGGGAAGAAGTGCAGCAGAATGATGGGGATGCTACAACCTGTAATCCCAGGCAGTTTAACTTAAATTCTGGTGAGAATCGCCTGGTCATGCATTTTCACTTTTTGTTGTATAACGAGTCCGGAGGCAATCAATCCCCCTCAGGGAACCAGGGGAGCGATCGCCCTACCCCAAACAGTCGCCAATTACGCCCCGCCTTTGAGCGACCACCCAGTGGGGAGTTCAACGGCGAAATTTTAATTGTTACCAATCGCGGGGAAGAAATTGTCGTTCCAGTCTTGCTGCGGATACAGGATGGTTGGATGTTGCCCATGATAATCCTATTTATTGGGGTTTCCATGGGCATGGTAGTGTCAGCCTACAGCGCGGGTGGTCGCCTGAGCGATGAAGTCACCGTTGGGCTGAACCGCTTGCGGGATCAAATTGAAAAATATCGCGATGAAGCCAAAACCTTTGCCTCCAGGACCGAAACCTATATTTCCGATGCCCAGTCAGCCAATGATGCTCAACAGCTAACGGAAGCCCAACAAGCCGCGACCTATGCGAAAACAGTTTGGCGCAAGTGGTATCGCCAACGGGCTGAATGGGAAGTCCAGTTTGCCTACCATAGTCGCTTAACTCAACAGGTTAATGAGGAACTAGACCATTATCAAAGTTTGTATATGCAAACTATTAGCCAGGAATTGGATGCAATTCTGCGTCGCGTACCAGAAGATTATTCTGATCCTGAAACCCTTCGGTCAAAATTACGGGAGATTGCTAATCAACTGCGGGAATACGGTCAAATTAAAACCCGCTGGAATCAGTTAAAACTTTTAGTTAGTGAAGAGTTTGAGCATTTATCTCCAACCGTGCAAAAACAAATTAATGATGAGGTTGCTGCGGTTAAACAAGTGATGAGTAACCTTGTTCCTTCTGACCAAGAAGGGGTGAAGAGCCTGACCAATCAGTTGAATGCTTTAATCAAAACCTTCAGAGAGTCTACTGATGAAGTCATTGCTCCCACGTTGGATGTTGTACTTGATTCTGATCCAGAAAAGACCGATGGCTCCCCTAAACTGGTTGTGTCCCAATTAACCATGATTCCTTCTTTTGAGGCTCGGTCGGAAACTAATAAGAAACGGGGGAATACAGCCATGGATTCTTATTGGCTAGATCAGGTGCTAAAACAGTTCAAAACCTCGATTATTTGGCCGGATGCGGATGGGCGTTTACGCTTGTTTTACTTGGCCAGTTATATTGGATCGGTGGTGGTGATGGCCGCAGTGGGATTTAACTCGTTATATGTTGAGAATCCTATTTTTGGGGCTAATATATTTGCTGATTATTTTTCGTTAGTGGCGTGGGGGTTTGGGGCAGAGGCTACCCGTGATACGGTGACTAAGGTGGTCCGAAAAACCGACGAATCCAACAGATAATCAGGGCAACTTTAGCATTTGAAATGAGGTCGAAGTAAGGCTAGATGGTGGTATTGGCCTATGTGTATATTGATCCCTTGTTAGATCCCCCTTGGGTTGATACCTATGATTGGGGTCAATCGGTTGATCAGGTTTATCAGGATTGGGGCGATCGCCACCAGTTCCAGCAATTGCTCTCTGACTATCGTGTTCAGGCTGACCCATCCCCGCCTAACCCTGGAAAGGCTGGTCGGACCCACGGCCAAATTAGTCTTTTGATTCGGCATTTGTGGGAATTGGGGGACTCGGTGACAGACGTGGGCGATCGCCTCCAACAACTGGAAACCTTGGCGATCCAAGTAATAGAAATAGAAAAAGAATTAGTCGAAGAATTAGTCGAAGAACCAGTCGGCTTGGCAGAGCAATTCTCCTCCTCCTCGGCGGACCAATTGCACTCCTTTCAACACTTGCAGCGCACGTTACATCAACGCACCTTGCAACGGGGTCATGCCCAAAATCGAGTGCAGGTCAAGCCCCCCCCAGGGAAAGCGCCTTACGGCTATCGTCGAGGGAGAGATCGCTATATTCTCGATCGCAGTACGGCTCCTGTCGTCAAAGCCTTTTTTGACCATTTTTTGCTGTATGGATCACTGCGGCGGAGTGTGCGGTATTTGGCCCAAAAATATAGCAAGAAAATCTCCGTTTCCACAGGTAAACGCTGGCTGTCTAATCCGGTTTATCGGGGGCATCTCGCCTACACCACAGGCGACGTGATTACCCATACCCACGCCGCCATCCTCAGCGAAGAAGAAGCGGCCCAGGTGGATCGATTATTGCGCCGTAATCGCCAAGTTCCACCCCGTTCGGCCAGTGCGGCGCGATCGCTCTCCGGCTTAGTGCGCTGCGGTCAGTGCCAGTCTCCGATGACTATCACCTCTGTGACCCAGCACGGCAAAAAACGGGACTATGTGTACCTCCGCCCCACCCAGTGCCCCTTTAAACCAACCGATAAAGCCGCCGATAAAGCCGCCGATGGGAGTCAAGTATCGGCCTCCAATCCCGCTCCCTTGGCTACTCCCTGCTCTGCCCTTCCCTATGAGGCGGTACTCACCCAAACGATTGATACCATTTGTGCCACCCTACCCAAAATTGTGGAAACGGTGCCGTTGCCTAATATTGATGTGATTAAGCAGCAAATTCAGCAACAAATTCAGGCTAAAGAGAGGGCGATCGCCCAATTGCCCAGCCTGGAACAGCAAGGCATTCTGGATGCCAATACGGTCGCTTTACGCACCTACACCCTTCGGACTGAGATGGCCCAACTACAAGCGTCCCTGGCCCAACTGCCCCCGGTAGACCTCAAAGCTACGGTGAAAGAAGTGGCCCTGCGTCAGTTTTGGTTGGATTTATCGGAACCGGAACGGCGTTTCTACTTTCGGGAGTTCATTCACCATATTGAAATTGTGCGATCGCCCACGGACCCATCAACCTGGAACATCCGACCCGTCCTACTTTTGGAGCGCCCCCCCACCTAGCTGGGAACAACCCTCCCAGGTTCTTTTTCAGGCTTTCAACCCTAGGCAGATACATTTCTTAATTAACTTCATTAAGCTGTGTAACAGTTAGTTTAAGGATGGTAGGAGCAGTCCCCTCATCCCGTATGATAGATAGTAATTTGTAAGGTTTCGTAAACTTTGAGGAGCTTTTGCGGCGTGGCTATTCCTCTTTTAGAATATTCATACTCGACTCAGAATTCCCGTGTCCCTGGTTATGAAGTGCCCGGAGACGAGCAAGCCAGAATTTGGGATGCTCAGATGCTGTTATCGAACAGCGATACTGACAACTTAATCGAAGCGGCATATCGCCAAATCTTCTTTCATGCATTTGCAGCCGATCGGGAACCATTTCTTGAATCTCAGCTTCGTTCCGGCCAAATTACGGTTCGGGACTTTATCCGAGGGTTGTTACTGTCTGAAACATTCAACCGTTCCTTCTATGGAATGAACAGCAACTACCGTTTTGTAGAGCAATGTGTTCAGCGGGTTTTGGGCCGTGACATTTACGGAGAACAGGAAAAGATTGCCTGGTCCATTGTGGTAGCCACAAAAGGGCGAACTGGCTTTATTAACGCCTTGTTGGATAGTGAAGAATATCTCTCTAACTTTGGCGATAGCATCGTTCCCTATCAGCGTCGCCGTGTGCTACCCGGTCGGGCTGAGGGAGAGCGGCCATTTAATATTAAGTCTCCCCGTTACGATGAGTACTATCGTTCCAAACTAGGCTTTCCCAAGCTGGTATTTTCTATCATTCCCCGGAAAGCTGACGATGCTACTAGGTCTTGGGGGTCCAAAGAAGGTGATCCCAGTTCGTATCTCAACATGGTTCGGAGTATGGGTGTGTTACCTACGGGTGTCCCTGAAACGTCTGCCCAAAATGTTGACTTTACCTTCAGCAAGGTACCTTACCGGAAGCGGTTCTAGTGTTGAGTTTGGCTGACGAGTCAATTATCTAAATATCTGAAGATACCTGAAGGCTAAAGTTTGGGAGGAATGATATGCATTCCTCCTTTCTTTTTGTTGTTGCTTAGAACTGCAAAAAAATAAAGTACCTGTTGGGGGGCAGCGTCCATCCCCCCCAACTTGGGTTTCTTGTTTATTAGCACGTTCCTTAAGTGAGTCCTTGGGATAATCAGCGGACTGAATGGGCTTAGCCTCGGATCGGCCTGAGAATTTATCCTGATGTAATGAAGATAGCGCTGTTAGCGTATATGTTGCCTGATTTTCTTCATTCACCTACTGGACTACCGGAAAGAACCCATGAGCGAGTTGTGTACGTTAGCGGCCAGCGTTGTCCTTCAGCCCTCGAATTCGCCCCCTAGTGGACCTGAGGTTTGTCCCCCGTCTGCCACGCTCCACTCCAGTCA
>JAYKIC010000239.1:0-12747 GCA_035284985.1 Leptolyngbyaceae cyanobacterium | reverse complement strand
GCCACCGTTCCCGATCCTCCTAATACATCCCACGCTAGCTCCACCACTGGGGCGGGTTGGCCCTGATCTACGGGAATGAGGTACTTGGGCTGGGCATTTTCACCATTCACTTGGAAGCGGGCGATCGCTGGCGGCAGGGGTAAAATTTTGATGACATCCGTAGGAACAGGGGCTATTGGTTCCGTCCCAGCGAAAATAGGAGTAGTGGTTAAATCAAACGTATAGTCCCCCGCCTGTTGAATTCCGGTGGGCACTCCCACACATTCTAAAATGGCGGTGAAGGTGCAGTAGGGTTGCAGGGCTGGGGGAATTTCGATACTGGCACCACTGCTGGAAACAAAGTTGTAATTCACCTGGCCAATGGAAGTGCCATCGGCAGTGCGGCCTTCCAGGGTGAGGGCACGGAGATTTTCAGGATATTCAATCATCCACTGCAAGGTAATTTCGGTGGCGGGGGGGGCACCCTCTGCTGAACTTTCAGAAACGAATGGATTGGAGGGAAGGGTTTCCTGGTAGACCAAATCCACTGGCCCAAATTGGCTCACCATGGGCTGGGGAATGGGATCGATCACCACTGGGTCCGACGTACTGGAGGGGGGCGACACCCGGCGGCGACTGTCGGGGGTCAAGATCAGTTCAAAGGTGTAAGTACCCGGTTGTCGGGCATCGGTTTGTACATTGCGACACTGAAGTTGATCCGCATCTAGTAAGCAAAAAGGCTGTAATCCCACCGGAAGTTCATTTTCCGTGAATTCGTAATCCAAGGGGCCACTAATGACCATGCCATCGGGCGATCGCCCCACTAACCTTAAATTACGAATCCGTTCTGGGTCGGCGATGGTCCATCCAACCCGGACAATATCCCCATCCGCCGCCGCATACTGGGAATCCTCAGCAAAAAACTCGGCAATACTGGGCAACACTGGCGGCTTGAACAACCACCACCAAAGGGCATACAAGACTAGGCCAGCCGTACCCAACGCGAGGAGAATCAACGGCCACACCTGCCACCATGGCCGGGGGGACCACATCAACACCCCTTGCAGCACACTATTAGGAAGGGGATACTCATGGCGATCGCGCAACACCACCCGCAAATTAATCACCTTAGCGCCCCCAAACCAGGGTCGCCGCCACCACTTCTTGGGCTTCACTTGGAGCCGTACCTGTCGCCGCATCTGGGGTAGAACCTGTACCGGATTAGCACTCAAAGTACAAGTACACAAATCCCCTTCTTCGGAATCATTAGCGTCCACCACAATTTCCCGATCCGTATTCCCCCCATTATCTAACCAGATTTCAAAGATACCAGCCTGACTGCCCACTCGCCCCACAATCGTTTGAAAGACGGGTTGCAACGTATAAACGGGTAAGAGTTCTAGATAAATAACATCCAGCAATCCCAAATCGGGTTCGTTTTCCGAAATTAGTTGAATGGTAGGGTCAAATCGTCCCGCTTTAGTCTCAAAGGGGGGATGAAACGTTAGCAAAATTTGGCCCTGGGATTTCGGATTGAGCCGCAAGCTATCCGCCACCAACACCAATCCCACCCCTTCATCATCCCTGGGATAGTCAATCCTAAACCAGGTAGGGGGTAAGTCGGGGCAGCGCAGCCGAAAGCGATCCACCCGGTCAGAACGGTTATACACCATTACCTGAATCGGCAAGGATTCCCCCCGTTGAATCGCAGCCGGAGCCGCCACCGTTGTCGGCAGTTGCACCACAAAGGTGGGATCATTTTCTGAACTCACCTCTTGGCTGGAGGGCAAAATTTGCAAATACTGGGCATAGAGCCTAGGGGGATAGTCCTGGTCGGGGGCATCCACCACGACGGCGTAGGAATAGGTTTCGGGGAGGGCTTCAAGGGGAATCCGAACGGGAAAAATGACTTCCCCACTTTGCCCCGGTGCCAATGCCAAATATTCTTGGGAAACCGAACACCATTGCCGCAACTGGGTCGGAAGTTTGTCGAGAAAAACCTGGGCTATGACGCTCTGTCCACTGCGATTGCTGACCGTCACCCCAATCGTAAACGTCGTTCCCGGTTCAACACTGTTGCGGGTTGAGGAACTGAGAATGACGGCCAAGGGGTTAGACACGACTGGCGCGGAGGCATTCACTTCGGGAGCGGACGATGAATCAAAGGCGGATGGCGTAATACCCCGTGACATAGGCTAACTCTATTACTATGACTAATGCTTTAAAACTATGGTTAATTTTTTACGATTGGGAACCCATTACTAGGACTTGATGCAGTTTTACTGTACCCGTTACCGTAGCGTATCAGGCTTAATTCCGCTTGAATGGCTGTTGCAACATTGTTTAAAGAGTTCAGTATTTTGACAGCCCTCAGCACTTTAAAGGGCTTGGGCAATTTTAATTTATAATTTTAATAAAAATGTAAACTGCCCCAACATTTTACGCCCTTCCCAGCAAGTGTAGGGTGCGTGACAACGCACCTAGGTATGTATTCTTGCAGTGGAAAGGGAGTAGGGATAATGGCGATCGCCCCCTCCTCTCCGTCCCCCCAACAGCCTAGGCATAGAAGCATGGTATTATCGCTGTGATTCATTCAAACAATGGGATTATCAACGATACATACCTAGGCCAGCGTTATGGACTAGGTGGATCAAGACTTCTGGAAACCTACAAGGATATGATTTTTGAACTGATCCAAAGCAGCGTCATTTTACAGGCTGGATTATTGCTGGTTTCGTCCATTGCGATTTTCCTTTTACTAGGGCGTATAGTGCGATCGCTAATCGAACAAGGCTCAAAACTTTTATCGCTGAATACAGGTGACGGTACGGCCAGTGCCTTTTTTGAACGGGTATTTGCCCCTCAACTTGTGTTAATTTCCGGTGTCATCCTGCTTACCCTCTTAGATATTGCTACCTGGATTATTTTCAAGTTCGTGATAGAAGTATCCTGGTATTCGCTCCTAGAATTCCCCTTAACATTAAGCGTTTCCATTGCTTTAGGGTGGTTATTATCCCGTCTATTCCAGGGATATTTTGAAAGTTATATTCTCAAAGCTGCCACTAGAGACAGCGAGAAAGTTAATGGTGAATTTCTCGTCCTAGCCAAGTTTTTTGCCAACTTTGCCATCGTTGTCATTCTAATTGTTGTTTTTGCCCAAACCCATAACCTAAATATCTTTGGGGTTTTGGCCAGCTTGGGAATTGGCGGCATTGCGATCGCCTTTTCTGCCCAAAAAGTATTGGAACAATTATTAGGAGGTGTAGTGATTTATGTCGATCGCCCCTTTGAGATTAACGACTATATTGGCCTACCAGATGGCACCTATGGTCGGGTAGAATCCATTGGTTTACGATCCACTAAAATTCGTACCTCTGGCAAGGGCACCCTGGCGATTGTCCCGAATAACACCATCATTCAATCCACCGTTGAAAATTTTACCGGGGCCAAAAAAGTAATGGCCCTGCTCAATCTCAGCTTCTCCCAATGTGTTTCCGATGAAGAACAAGCCCTAATTCGTCAGGTTGTGATTGACACCACACAGGATATTTCTGGATTGGATGGCCGCAGAACTGATGTGGTCTTTCGCGTAGACCCTGAGCGAGAACAAACCCAAGCCCAAATTACCTTCTTTATTCTAGGATCGGGTGATACCTCAATGAATATTCGCCGCCAATTATTAAGCATTGCTAGCCAAAATTTGACCGATAAGCTAAAAACCTACGGGATTGTATTTGAACTTGAAACCCCTACCGTATACGTTGACTCACCGATCACCATTTAGCCCAACTCAGTTAATTGACTCCTAACTTACACCCATAATTTACTCCAAGAGTATCGGTTGCAATGAATATTTCAGACATCCTAGAGACCCTACAGTTAGATTCAGTTACCTCTCTGGATATTTCTCCAACTTTTAGCTTTTTTCTATTTCTGCTTCTAGCGATTCTTCTAGGACGTTATACCCCCAATATCGTCCAACTATTTGTGAACCGTTTAGCCGAAGAAAACACTCGCACAGCCTATCAAAATCTGGTGCAGCCTGTTCAAGGTGCCTTTCGGGTTACAGGCACATTTATTCTCATTTCACTTTCATTAATTTGGCTAGAAGATGATAATCCCAAGCTCTATACCCTCCTTGATCCCTTTGTGGATTTTGCCGTGATTGCCAGTCTAGCTTGGCTAATTTCCCGTGTATTTCGTCAGTTTGTGCGATTCTACGGTATTGATTTACTGCGACGACTAGGCCGAGAAGTGGATGAGTTATTACTTGTTTTAGAAACGCTGTTTAATGTCATTGTTGGACTGCTTGCAGCGGTTATTTTTGCCCAAAGTCAAGATTTCAATCTCGTGGGTCTCATTGCAAGTTTAGGCATTGGGGGACTGGCGATCGCCTTTGCCGCCCAAAAAATCCTTGAACAGTTGTTGAGTACCATCGTCTTATATTTAGATCGCCCCTTTATTCCAGGAGATTATATCCGAGTAACACTTAGTTCCGGCCCCAACATTTATGGCCGGATTGAATCCATCGGCATTCGGTCTACCAAATTACGCACATCAGCCAAAAGCACGCTGATTGTTATTCCGAATAGCATTCTCGCCAACCTAGATATTGAAAATGTGACACGGGGTAAGAAAGTAATGGTGATGCTTTATCTGGATTTTTCCCAAGATTTACAGGAAGAAGACGCAGCATTAGTCAAACAAGTCGTTACCCGTAGCACGGAATCATTATTTGGCATAGATCCAGGTAGTACCAGCATCTCCTTTGTCACCGCAGATGGCAGTTTAGATAAGAATAATCAGACCCCTTTCACCCGTGCCCGTGTAACTTTTTTTATCTTGGGGTCTAACGAAGATTCCATCGCCCTACGCAAACGCCTCCTGGAACTAGCCAGCGAAAAAATGGCTAAACAACTCACAACCTACGATATTGCGTTTACTATGTCAGAACCTACTATTTATGTAGAATCCCCCGTGACGATCTAACCGGATTGCCGAATAACAGCCCTGAAATCCGGTTAGTTCAACTCCGAAGGTGGGTTTGGCTGATCTAGCTCTGGGTTCAACCACCGAGTCAACTAATGTCACCAACTGCTCACAAATTTGACCGATAATCCCTTGCATTCATCGGACCAAAGAGTAACAATAGCAACAGAATTAAATCGTTCATCTTTGACTTAAGTAAGCAGCTTGAGTAGGAAGACGGAAGTAGGAAATTTTCCGAAGGAACGCGCCTCTAACTTAGACTATGCATTTTTGGAGGCAGTAAGATGATTAATACTATTAGACTAATTTGTCGCGGTGTGGAGCATGACAAGGGTTTATTGGCTTCACAAAATCCTATCGGGATTTGGCAAAGATATCTACTACGGTTTTTCACTTTCCCATCGAATTAACACAGTTAGTTAGCAAACAATTGCTTCTCCTGTGTTGTGACTACTTGCAACGATTTGAATCTTCCTTGAGAAAATGAGAGCAATCGCCCCTACTGGGAAGTGGGGGCTTTCTTGTTGGTTCAAAACATTCAGCAGAATATTCAATTAGTAAAAAATAATACAATTTGTGGCCTTAATCCCCCGTTAAATAGGGACAAATCTAGAGGCATGGATGGTGAATTATCGATTTCAGTTTCAGGTCATTTGGGAAAACTGGCAACTCTTACTAGAAGGGGTGTGGCTGACGGCTCAGTTGTCCATCACTGCAACCATCATTGGGTTTTGTGCCGGACATCGGGGCAACGAGGGCTAATGGCGATCGCCACCGCCTATGTTGAAGCCATCCGCAACACCCCCTTCTTAGTCCAACTACTATTTATTTTCTTCGGCATTTCCAGTCTTGGCCCCCGCTTAGGGTCAGAACAGGCCGCCCTACTAGCCCTAGTCATCAATTTTGGAGCCTATTCCACCGAAATTATCCGGACTGGCATTGAAGGCATTGACCCCCACCAAATGGAAGCGGGGTTATCCCTAGGCATGAAGCGTTTTCAGGTGTTTCGTCATGTGGTGCTCAAACCAGCGATCGCCACCATTTACCCAGCCCTCACCAGTCAAATTATCCTCCTAATGCTCCTATCCAGCGTGGTCTCTCAAATTTCCGCCGAAGAGTTGACCTTTATGGGGAATTTTTTGCGATCGCGCACCTTCCGAGACTTCGAGATTTATGGCGCGATCGCCCTAATTTACATGACCCTGGCCCTTGGCTTCAAATTACTAGCCCATTTGCTGCACCGTCGGTTGTTTCAATTTACCCGATATATCTAGGGTTAGGAAGTGAGGGAGTAGGTGGGTTGGAGGGTTGAGAAGACTGTGAGAAGAATTGGGCAATTATGCGGGATTTTAGCTATTTAGATATTTTGTGGGCCTTACTGTGGGCCAGTCGGTGGACCCTGCTGCTATCAGCGGTAGCGTTTGCCGGGGGCGGGATTGCAGGCTTTTTACTCTTACTCATGCGAATTTCCCCCTTGCGAGGGGTCAAATACCTCAGTTGGATATATTGCGAATGTGTCCAAGGAATTCCCCTGCTGATTTTGCTAGTCTTGGTCTTCTTCGGCCTTAGCATTCTGGGCTTAGAATTCAGTCCTTGGACCTCTGCCACCATCGCCCTCACCACCTACTCTGGGGCATTTTGGGGAGACATCTGGCGGGGAGCGGTAGAAGCGGTACCCAGGGGTCAGTGGGAAGCCTCAAAAGCGATGAGTTTTAACTACGGACAGCAGTTGGGCCTAGTCATTTTGCCCCAAGCGGTCCGGTTTGCCATCGCCCCCACCGTCGGCTTCATCGCCCAGCTCATCAAAGGCACCTCCCTCGCCTCCGCCATTGGCTTTGTAGAACTGGCCCGCACCGCCACCAATATCACCAACGTGACCTTTGAACCATTTGTCGTCTATCTAACATTGTCCTGGGAGCATCTCAGTGTTGCAATTCGTTCGCCCTCTCCCTAAACCCCTCTCCCAAAATGGTCTACCGTGTACACACAAGTGGACCTCACCCCCTCTAACTCCCCTACGTTCTCCGAACAGGCTGCGCCAAAGCAAAGGGGGAGGACCGGAATTTCCCCCTTTACAAGGGGGGATTAAGGGGGGTAAAGCCGGGTTTTGGACTTCAAAATGAGATGTGTGTACACGGTAGACCAAAAGGGTAGAGAGACTTCAATCCGGCTCCCCTTCTCCCGTTTTGGGAGAAGGGGTTGGGGGATGAGGGACATGGGTGTATTGACAAAAGTGAGATGCTTCCCGCTGCCCCACTCTGGTTCTTGGTGTAGCCTGATCTTTTGAGACGGTAGTCAAGGACGTTGGACTCCACTCCACTGCTAATGTGTCCCAACTTTAAGGTATAAGTTTAGACGGGTAAGGCATTGCTTAATTGAGCCAGAGTGGGGATGGAGGAAAATAGCATGGGTTGGCGTTGGTGTCCTGATACAAGGCGGATCTCACCCTTGGGATTTGGGTTACAGATACTGTTAGGCGTGGGGTTAGTGCTACTGCTACATAGCTGTCAGATCCAGAGTGCTTCCCCCCCCCGCACAGACGCTGGCCATACTCCCATTTCAGATATTGCCCCTGCCCCAACTGGCGATACCGCCGAACCGGACCTCGCTGCTCCGGTTGATATCACCCTGCCCCCTGAAACAGAGGCACTGGTGGCGAGTGTGGGACCGGAAGGATTATTCAATCCGCCACGGGGTGATGTGCGCCTGATGGTGATCAGCGACCTGAATGGAGCCTACGGATCGACCGATTACGACCCCGAAGTAGACAAAGCCATGACCTTACTGCCGTTTTGGCAACCGGATATGGTGGTGTGTAGCGGTGATATGGTGGCGGGCCAGAACCCCAGCTTATCGGAGGAACAATTACAAGCGATGTGGGCCGCCTTTGATGATCATGTGGCGGCACCGCTGCGCCAGACCCATGTGCCCTATGGCTTCACCATTGGCAACCACGATGCTTCCGGTGCCCAAGGGGGGGCGGGGGACTTTTTATTTGAGCGAGAGCGTAATGTGGCGCGGGATTATTGGACCGATCCAGACCATAATCCTGGGATCGAATTTGTCGATCGCTTCGATTTTCCCTTCTACTACAGCTTCAAATTCAACGATATTTTCTTCATTACCTGGGATGGGTCTTCCTTCAAAATTCCCCAAGAAAAGCTGGACTGGGTTGAGCAGGCGCTCGAAAGTCCTGCGGCCCAGTCCGCTAAAATTAAGATTCTGTTAGGTCACTTGCCTCTGTATGCTGTCGCCGTTGGGCGAGATTCACCAGGAGAGGTGATGGCCGATGCTGATCAGTTACGGGAAATGTTGGAACGGCACCAGGTTCACACCTACATCAGTGGTCATCAACATGCGTATTATCCTGCCCACAAAGGCAATTTACACTTGTTACACACGGGCATTCTGGGGTCTGGTCCCCGTGCCTTTGTTGGCAGTTCTCTCCCCCCCCGCAAAGCTTTAACGGTCCTTGATGTCAATTTTGATGATCCTGACCTGACTACCTATACGACCTACGATATGCAAACCCTTGCCCTCATTGAATTTGAGGAATTGCCCCGGTTTATCAGCGGGCACAATGGCATGGTGTTGCGGCGGGATGTGGAAATGGAAGACTTGTCTCAGAAGGAGCGATCGCGCTGTGAAGCCCAGTTAGGTGCTGAGTTGTGTCAAGCTTAGGCGATTGCCATCAGAACGGCCAAAGTATTTTATTAAGTGGGGTTTTAGTACGCCTATTTCGGTAACTGAACCCCGTTGGGGGTGAGTGTTTAGCGGCCTACCCCACCCCACCTTGGCTGAACTTAAGGACTTAATCCGTAATAAACTGTTTGCCGCTCAGATCGGAGGCATCCACTCCGGGCAGAATCGCTAGGGTTTTAAACCCTTTAGGATCAAGATCACCGTCGGGACTAATACGCACTATGGTGCGCGATCCGGCTTGCTTCAGTTCAATGTAATCTCGGAAAGGCCGACGACTGCTAAAGTCATCGCCGGAAAAGATTTCACTGACATCGATGCGATCGCGCCCGACCTCAAACCGCCGAATGCTATCCCCCCGCTCATTGATTGCCGTAAAGTGACAACGATCCTTGCCCTTACCGCCAATAAGAATATCTTTGCCCCTACCGCCGACTAGGACATCATTACCATCCTGTCCCAAAAGCCGATCCTTGCCAGCCCCCCCCAGCAGTAAATCGGCCCCCTTGCGGCCTCCGAGGATATCCCGTTTGGCTTTGCCATCCAGAATATCCTGGCCATTGCTACCCACTAAGCGATCCTTTTGATCGGTGCCATCGAAGCGATCGCCCCCCGTCGGATCGGTACCCGGATCGGTACCCGGATCGGTACCCGGATCGGTACCCGGATCGGTGCCCGGATCGGTGGGGTCCGTTGGTGCGTCATCGATAGGAACCTCGGAGGAAGGCACCTCTACCCCAAATTCCACGGCCCCGCTGTCGGGATTACTGTCCCGCTGTGCCCCCCGCTGATCGAGGGTCGGTGCGCCATTTATCGCTCCGGCATCGATGGCTGGACTATCGGCTAATAGGGCGTGGGTGAGGCGATCGCCCCCATTATCTTGCAGCGGGGTCAACTTCGGATCGACCAGTTGGATCGAAGCAGTAGCATTGTAGTCGTTGAAATTATTGGTTTGCTTGGGGGGCCATTGGAAATTACCACCGCGATCGCCCAACTCCCGATTAGTATGCTGCTGAATCCCCCAATCATTGGGGCCGTTATCGGCGGTGTTGTCAAAGAAGATCGTATTCTTAACCGTGACGGTGCTGTCATTGGCGGAAATTCCGCCGCCCACCCAACCCGCATGGTTGTTCGCAATGGTGCTGTTGATAATATCCGTGGGACCATACAGGGTCATGCCCCCGCCCACTTTATTGGATGCTGTTCCTGTTACCTGGTTGCCAGAAAAAGTGCTGTTGGTGATGGTCGTCGGTGCGTCCATCATCCACAATCCCCCCCCCTGATTGGAAGCGGTGTTGTTGGCAAAGGTGGTGCGATCGAGGGTCAGTCCTTTGTTTAGGCCATTACTCAACACCACCACGGCCCCACCGTTGCCATCATTGCCCTGGGGCAAGTTAGAGACGCGATTATTTAAAAACGAGGAGGTTTCAATCACCACATTGTCCTGGGTACCCGTGTAGAGGTAGGCTGCGCCTCCTTCCCCGCGCCCCTGGTTGCCTTCAAACTGACTATTGGTAATGCGAATGGTGCCGGATGTGGCATCGCTGCTGGTGCTAGCCCGATCGGTGTAAATCGCACCACCATACCCCCGTAACGATGGCCGAGGGTTGCCGGAGTCATAAACGGCAGCGGTGGTGGTGTTATTGGTAAATACCGAGTCTTCGATGGTGAGTTGACCGTTGAGGCTATTGATGGCTCCCCCATTAATGCCCTGGTTATTGGTGAAAGTGCTGCGCTGCACGGTGAACTGACGCGGCCCCCAGAAGGCGATCGCCCCTGCCCCCCGTTCATCGTTGCCTGCCGTGGCCTGGTTGCCCGTAAACTCACTGTCCGTCACCGTTAGCTGTCCTTCAAAGGCGCTAAAAATGGCCCCACCGCCCTCATCGGCCACATTGTTGGTAAAGTTGACGTTTTGGATCACCAACTCACCTTGGTGAGTGGTGCTGATGGCCCCGCCCCGCTCGTTGGTGTAGCCATCGGTGAGGGTCAAGTTTTTCACCGTGAGTTGGGACGGGGTCGCTGAAGTGGAATTGAGCAGAAAAATCCGCGAATTGCGGTTGCCGCTGATGGCTAGACCGGAGGCCGCAGAACCATCAATGGTGAGGGTGTGTCCGGCAGGAATCTCGATTTGGCCGCTGGTGAGGGTGATGGTTTGTCCTGCAAGGGATGAATCGAAGGTGATGGTATCGCCCGATTGAGACTGGGCGATCGCCGCCCGCAAACTTCCGGCTCCAGCGTTAGCGGCGGTGGTAACAATATGAGTCGTTGGCATAGGATTAAACGCTAAAAATGCTGTTATTTTGTGTCAGTAACAGGTAGACGAAAAACGGATACAAAACAGTGAATGGATGGATGCAACTGGATGAAAAGCGTTATGACCTAGAACTAAATTTGTGTTTAGGGATCTGCCCATTAATAAAGATACCAATGTTGGGGGGCGACGGGCTGCGTACCTGTTTAGCGAAGTTGGAAACCCCTGGCTTTACTCCCCTTAATCCCCCCTTGTCAAGGAGGGAAACTTCGGTCCTCCCCCTTTGCAAGGGGGAGTTAGAGGGGGTCACGCTAAACACATACAGGGCTGCGCCCGCCGCCGCCCTACGGGTACTTTATTTTTTTGCAAGTCCCTTAACTTGGCTAACACTCATCACAAATATTGACGCAAACATCGATAGAAATTCAGGAGAGATTCAGGACATCATTGATCTCCAGACTAACCGACGGACTGAAAGTTCCTCTCAGTAGTTTCTAGGACATTTCTGTCTAATTATTCGATAGAATGACAAGATTCAATCCTCAAAAAATACAACGATAGCTGCTGATTCATTGAGCCTCTTTATGCTATATTATTGAGACAGTCGGCGAAATTCCACGGCACCATCCCCACAGGAGCTTGCTTATGGTTACGACCTCAATGACCTCAACTCAGAAATATACCCCTGCTGAATACTTACAACGGGAAGAACAAGCCGCAATAAAAAGCGAATTGATTCAAGGAGACATCATTGAAATGGCTGGAGCCTCTGCCAATCATAATCGCATTGCGGTTAACATGTGCCGTTTATTGCCCTTAGACAATGGAAATCAGCCATACGAAATTTTCATGGGCGATATGCGCCTATGGCTTCCTGCCTATAGTAGTTACACTTATCCTGATGTATTGGCCGTTGCGGCCACTCCTCAATTCACGGATGAAAAACAAACGGCCTTGATCAATCCTTGCTTAATTGTGGAAATACGTTCAGCTTCTACGGCAGCTTACGATAAAACGGACAAATTTCAGCTATACCGTTCTATTCCTGAGTTTGAGGAATATGTGTTAGTTGACCAAACTGCTTATCGAGTCGAACAGTACACCAAAAAGGCGGTCAATCAGTGGTTGCTGACGGAGTGGATCGGACCAGATGCGGTATTTTCTTTACAGTCAGTGGGGGTGGAAATAACGTTGGTGGATCTGTACAAACGGGTCCAATTTGAGGCGGCTGCGGCAGAGCAAAAGGATGGTGTTTAGAGGGGTGGTTGAGCCGGGTTATGGAGCGGTCGATCGCCCCAGTCGATGCAAAATCGCCAAAATCGCCATGACGATGACAATGGTTGCCGCTAGCCCTAACCAGAAAAAGTGGGCGATCGCTTCCCCTTGATCCAGTGCCCAGCCGCCGATGGTCGGTCCAGCAAAGTAGCCAATGGCCCAACACTGGGAGTTGATCGAAAGGTAAATGCCCCGCAAGGAATCTGGTGCTAGATCAACCACAAAGCCGGAGGCGGAGGGTAGATACATTACCGTGGCGATCGCCATTAACCCCAGTGCGATTCCGGCCCACCAAAAGGCACCACTGGCAACGGTTCCCGCCACAAAAATGCCGCAGAAAGCAATGCCCCAGGTCAACGCAGCCAGCATCAACGCTTGGGGCCGGGAGAATCGATTAATCCAGCGGGCGCAGGGCAGTTGTAATACTGCCATCAGGACGATATTCCAGGTGAACAGGGCGCTAATTAGGGTGGTGGAGAAGCCTGGGGTAGGGGAGTTAGCGGCGACGGTGGCGACGGTGGCGACGGTGGTGGACTGGGCGATCGCCCTTGGTA
>JAYKIC010000238.1:0-18502 GCA_035284985.1 Leptolyngbyaceae cyanobacterium | reverse complement strand
AATATTGCCGCCCAACCTGACAAAGATTTGCAACCGGGCAATTTTTTTGCCGCCGCGTTGACCGATGCCGATCTCTCGATTCAAACCCTGATCGAGGTAGCGCTTTTAGGCTTGTTTCCTACCATTCGCTTTTATGGTGAAGAATACGCCAGTTCCTGCAATACCAAGTATTTTCGGGCGATCGATCTGGGACCACCGGGGGATTACCTCGTCACCCTTGATCCGGTGGATGGCACCAAGTTCTACGCTGATGGTCACGATAATTATCAAATTATTCTGGCCATTCTCAACCATGATGCCTTTGAAGCGGCGATCGCCCTCAGCCCTGCCTACAACACCTACCTCTATGCCCTCCGGGGGGAAGGCACCTACCGGGGCACCATTGGCACACCGCTAGAGAAATGCGATCGCCTCACCCTCCCCACCGCACCCGATCGCATCTTCCTCGGTTGGGATATGGGCTATCTAGCGGCCCAGTTATCAGAGCGCTACACCATTCTCGACATCAAACAGGATTATTCCACCGAGGTCCAGGTGGATAACTTTCTCAATATCTTAGACGGACGTTTTGCCAGTGCGGTGATTCGGCGGGGCAAATTTATCGATGGGGGAGCGATCGCCTTCATGGCCCAGGAAGCGGGGTGCATCGTCACCACCACCGATGGTCAACCCTTACCGCCCTTGCACACCTGTAAAGACTATGCATGGCCGTCCCTGGTAATTTCCCGGTCTGAGGCGGTGCATGGGGATGTTTTGGGGGCGATCGCCGCCACCGTTTAATCAGCGAACAGTTTAATCAGCGAACAGCCCGCACCCAAGCATTAAAGTCCTGCCGCTCCGTATCCAAAAACCCGTTATAGAAGTAGAGCATCCAAACTTGCCCATCCTCGGCATAATCGGAAGTCCACATAAAGGGTACGGTACGTTGCTCAAACTGGGGACTGAGGTGATAATCGTTCTGGGCTTGTGGCTCCATCAGAGACATGGCTTCTTCCAGGGTGGGCAAACGCCAATCACTAAATCCAGCAAACCGATCCGTATTCAGTTGATGAATGTACCACTCAGCATCTGAAAATGTCATCGGCTGGGCCGACCCCCCATGCTGCCACATCAGCCCCGTCGCCCCATCAAATACAATGATCCCCTCGTTGATCACCTGGGGTTCATAGCGGTTCTCGATACCCGATCCCCCTGGATTTAACCGCTGGTCATAAAAACCATTTTGGATCAGGAGGGCTTTGGCGGCATTCCCAGAAAGGGTAGTGGGTTCCTGGCGCAACGCCATCAAGCCAGAGGTTTCCGAGAGCCGATTAAGGGAGGGGTCGGGTTCAACTGGAGTCGAGGGGGGCGCGGATGGTGTAACTGAAGGCGTAACTGATGGTGTAATGGATGCGATCTCAACAGCGGTATCCGTAGGATTAAAGCTAAATTCCCCCACTCGCGCCGAGGTCATGTAGGGAACTTGGCGATTATTGGTGGCGATCGCCACATCATTGCTGACCTGGTTAAACAACGTGAGTACGTGTTCCCCCGGTGTGCCAATGCGTTGGAGGAGCGCCTCCGTATAGGTACCATTCCGACCCGCACCATCCGCCGCCACATCACCGGGAGCAGTCGCGTAGGCAATCACCAGCCCCTGGGGCGCATCCACCACCGCCAACCCCCGCTGACCCGATCGCCAACTGCGGGCAAAGGGATTATCCCGACAGGCATCGAGAATCACCACGTTCATGCCATTTGCCGCCGCATCCATCCGCCCTAACACCTTATTGAGCGCCAAGGTTTCCGACCGAATATCCTGCTCAACGCTAATATTGGCATCCACAGGCACCAAATAATTCTCTCCCTCCGATTGCAAACCATGCCCCGCATAGTAAAAAATCCCCGCCCCACCCCGGAGTAGCTCTTGATAAAATTCTTCAAGGGCATTTTCCATCCCGGCCAAACTGGCATCCGTGGCTAAAATTACCCGATCAAACCCCAACTCATCAAACATCGCCGCCATATCGGTGGCATCATTGACGGAATTGCGGAGGGATGACCCAACGGTATAGGTCGCATTGCCAATAACTAGGGCCACCCGGCGATCGCTAGCCACTGGCTCCTGAGCAATTCGTTCTAGATGGATACCCCGCTGGTCCGAAGCTTCCTGCGCCAGAAGGAGAGGAGCTAGACCCAATCCCGTAACCGCAACACCCGTAATCGTCAGTACACCTAAACTAAAGGAGAAAAATTTGTGCATAAAGATACAGAGGCTTCAACCCAATATTGAGCGTTAAGGATCATTATTCCCAATATAGCCATGGGCGATCGCCTTCAACCCAACATCCTTAACGTAACAAATTGCAGTTCCCATCCCCACCCCAAAATTTCTGGACTTAAATTTTGTGACCATATTTATCGACAAATTCTCTGACAGGCTTACCAAACGTCCCATTCGGTGATAATCTGATGAGTGGCATTTTTGTTAAGACTTTCTTTAAGTCCCCGCAAAGGCTGTAAACACGATAGGCGTAAGCATGGTCACCACAGCAGAGAAAACAAATATCGGCGTTATCTCCCAGGTTATTGGTCCCGTTTTGGACGTTAAGTTCTCTAGTGGACAAATGCCTCAAATCTATAACGCACTCACGGTTACAGGAAAAAATCCAGCCGGAAACGACATTTCACTGACATGTGAAGTACAGCAGCTCCTTGGTGATAACCAAGTACGGGCGGTTGCAATGAGTTCCACTGATGGTCTTGTGCGTGGCATGGAAGTAGTTGATACTGGCGCACCCATCAGCGTTCCAGTTGGGGCCACCACCCTTGGACGTATTTTTAACGTTTTGGGTGAACCCATTGACGAGAAAGGCGACGTTTCTAGGGAAATTACGTTACCCATTCACCGTTCCGCTCCTGCCCTTACCGAGCTGGAGACGAAGCCCGCCGTTTTTGAAACCGGGATTAAGGTTGTTGACCTACTTGCCCCCTATCGTCGAGGTGGTAAGACCGGATTGTTCGGTGGTGCTGGTGTCGGCAAAACCGTTTTGATTCAGGAATTGATCAACAACATCGCCCTCAAGCATGGTGGTGTATCGGTATTTGGCGGTGTGGGTGAGCGGACTCGTGAAGGTAATGACCTTTACAACGAATTTATCGAGTCTGGCGTAATCAACGTAGAAGACATCGGCAAGTCCAAAGTGGCTTTGGTTTATGGTCAGATGAACGAACCCCCCGGCGCACGGATGCGGGTTGGTCTGTCAGCGTTGACCATGGCCGAGTACTTCCGTGATGTTAACAAGCAGGACGTGTTGTTGTTTATTGACAACATTTTCCGCTTCGTCCAAGCGGGTTCCGAGGTGTCGGCACTGCTAGGCCGGATGCCTTCTGCGGTAGGGTATCAGCCTACCTTGGGGACTGACGTAGGAGATTTGCAAGAGCGGATTACCTCCACCACCGAGGGTTCCATCACATCCATTCAAGCGGTTTACGTGCCTGCGGATGATTTGACTGACCCCGCTCCCGCCACTACCTTTGCTCACTTGGACGCGACTACTGTATTGTCCCGTACTTTGGCTTCCAAAGGAATTTATCCAGCGGTTGACCCATTGAACTCCACTTCTACGATGCTACAGCCTGCGGTAGTGGGTGAAGAGCACTACAAGACTGCTCGTGCGGTTCAGTCTACTCTCCAGCGTTATAAGGAATTGCAGGACATCATTGCGATTCTGGGCTTGGACGAATTGTCCGAGGACGATCGGATTACGGTAGCCCGTGCCCGCAAGATTGAGAAGTTCTTGTCTCAACCCTTTTTCGTGGCTGAAGTATTTACTGGCCTTTCAGGTAAGTACGTAACGCTAGAAGAGAGCATCAAGGGATTCAACATGATCTTGAGTGGCGAGTTGGATGATCTGCCTGAGCAAGCTTTCTACCTCAAAGGTAATATCGATGAAGTCATCGAAACAGCTGAGAAAATGAAGGCCGAAGCCTAGATTGATTGTGGGTCGCTAGGAGCTAGTGACTTTTGCTGACGTTCTTCTAGTGTTGATGGGTGTCGATAGTGGCAAGCCGACAGCAAAAGACTGCTCTAACAAGATCGTTGCACCTAGTGGCCCAGCCCAATTCATCCGGCAATTGTTCCACTAATGTGTTCTTGAGGATGCCCAAACGCTAAATCCTTTAGGCACTGTTCTATTTATTCCTCATACATAATTAAGTTATGGCACTTACTGTTCGGGTTATTGCCCCAGATAAGACGGTCTGGGATGCTGATGCAGAGGAAGTGGTTCTTCCCAGCACCACTGGTCAGCTTGGTATTTTAGGAGGCCATGCCCCCTTGCTAACGGCTCTAGATACAGGAGTCATGCGAGTTCGGGAAGATAAGGAGTGGGTTCCTATTGCGCTCATGGGTGGCTTTGCAGAAGTAGAATCTGACGAAGTTACAGTCCTAGTGAACGGGGCTGAGCGTGGAGATTCTATTGACTTGGACGAAGCAAAAGCGAACTACGCAAAGGCGGAGGAAAGAGTTAATAATGCCCCCAGTGATGATCGTCGAGAAGTGATTCAGGCTAACCGCGAGTTAAAGCAGGCACGGGCACGACTTCAAGCGGCTGGCGGGATGGTTTAAGCAGTCGTCTTGGTTCAATTTTGCAGCTCATTCTCCGACGAAAATAGATATTTTTAAAGTAATAGGGGTCACAGGTTCTTAACCTGTGACCCCTATTACTTTAAGCTAACCAAATTCAACAAAGGTGGCTGGGATTTCGTCATGAACTTCCCGTAAAGGCAACGTGAGGAAATTTGAGCTGAGCTTCTGGCATGGGACGGTTCTTACCTCCCTCTTGCCAATAGTTGATAATTTCTGTGGCTTGGTTAAGTAAAGCAACCCGATCAACCTCAGAAATCCAATGCTTAGCCTCTAACTCGTCCTTGAGCTGTTCCCAAGCATCCTTTCGCGGCCAGAAGAAGTAGCAAGTTAGAGGACTTGTTCCCTTACCGACAACTTGATCAACTGCGATCGCCACGTTGTCTTCCAACCAAAGCACCTTAAGAATAAATTTTGAAACCGCAGCCTCCAATTGACTTCCTCACTTACTAAGTGTACAGCCTATAATTATAACACTAAGGAGTGGCTTATACACAGGGAATTTAGCTCTGCTGAAATACAACCTGACGTAGTCCTAGGGGAACCTGGGTATCTGGGAAAACTTTTGATTCGTTATGATGGAACTGATGTGTTTGTAACAATACGGTTAAGCATTGACCCCAAGAGGGTTCTAGACATGAAACAATCAATGCGACGGTACCAAACCTTTAACTGTATTGCAGCCCAACGGTAAGGACTTGTGTTTGTATGGATACTAATTTGCTGAAGCAGTTGTTAATGATTGGCATTGGCACGACTTCTCTCGTCGCTGACAAGCTGAGGGAAGTGAGTGAACAGTGGGTTACGGATGGTAAGCTTGACCCGGACCAAGCCAAAACTTTCGTAGATGATCTAATGCAACAACTGCGATCGGAACAGACTAATTTTGATGAGCAGATGCAGCGACAGCTCCGTAATGTCCTCCAAGATTTGGGTGTACCCCGACAAACTGAGATGGATGAGCTAAGAGGTCGTTTGGATCGCTTGGAACGTCAGGTGCGAGAATTGGAAAATCGGAACTGGCGATAATTAGGCTAGCAATGTGCCGTGAGTTTAATTTTAGTAATGAAGGTGTGACCTAAACAAGGAGAGCGCAATGCGTGAAATTTTGATTACAGTGGCGGTCATGGTGGTTTGTGTAGTGGTAATCGCTACGTCCCAACTTTTGGGGCAGTCGGACCCCGCCCCTAACACGGCTACTCCGCCTGCTGAGACAGCGATGGTAGCAGATGCCCCGGTTGAAACGGCGAGTGATTCCGATGTTACCACTGACGAGGTAGAGGATAGCACCACTGAGCCAGGAGCAGAGGCTAATGACGTGACTCCTGAGAACACCGAGGCGGCATCCGCCGCCGCTACCGATGGGGACGGGACAGAGGTTATGGAAGAAACGGCCATGGAAAAAGTGATCACCACTGAATCGGGTTTACAGTATGTTGAACTGGTGGCAGGTACGGGAGCAACCCCAGTGACTGGAAACACCGTTCAGGTCCACTACACGGGAACATTAGAGAATGGTGCGGTTTTTGATAGCTCACGGGATCGCGGTCGTCCGTTTTCGTTCCGCATTGGTGTGGGCCAAGTGATTAAAGGCTGGGATGAAGGGGTTGGTACGATGAAAGTGGGAGGGCGGCGCAAGCTGATCATCCCAGCGGAACTGGGGTATGGATCGAGAGGTGCAGGAGGCGTGATTCCCCCTAATGCTACTCTGATTTTTGACGTGGAACTATTACGGATTCAGTAGATCTTACCCATGACTCACTGATTCCCAGTGATAACTGCTTCACTGATTCCCAGTCTCCGGCTGGGAATCAGTGAGGGAGCCTCTGGCTCCATTTGCCCTGAGGCAGAGCCAGAGGCAGAGTTCCCAGAAAGATGCTAGGAACCAGGAAACAGAGTTCCCAGCATCTTTCTGGTGCCCTGCCTCTGGCTGGGTACCCCAACTGGAGCCTCTGGCTCCAGTTAAACACGAGGCAGAGCCTCTAATGAGGATTCCCAGCGAGACGCTGGGAACCAGAAGTAAAACTGTGGAACGCTAAATACATACCCAGGCGGAGACTGGGAATCAGTGAGGGAGCCTCTGGCTCCATTTGTCCTGAGGCAGAGCCTCTGGCAGAGTTCCCAGCAAGATGCTAGGAACCAGGAATAGGAACCAGAAACCCTTACTCATTCATAATTTTTGGCACCCGGAAAAATTCCCCTTCTCGCTCCGGGGCACAATCTAGAATACTTTCTTTGTCTTCCCAGGTTTCCAAGGTGTCGGGGCGGGTAACATTGCTCACATCAATGGCGCGGGCCGTGGGAGGGACCGCATCGGTATCCAGTTCTTTCAATTGCTCGACATAATCCAAAATATCGCCCAATTGGCCAGTGAATTTTTCTTCTTCCGCTGGAGTTAGGCTCAAACGGGCTAGATGGGCAACTTTACGAACTTGGTCACGGTCTAACATAGGATACCTAAGACAAAAATCTGATGATAAGGGACGACAACGGACATTCCCAAAAATGGAAAATGCGCTGGTTACTAGCGTAACCTAACGCATCGGAGTTTCAAAGCCCAGTGGCAAAAGCTCTGTGGCTAAAGCTCAGTGGCTAAAGCTCAGTGGCAAAGCGTTGCCTTTAAGCTAAATCAATCCAAGCCAAGAAAGCACGCCCTGACCTGTGAGGTATTCGATGGCGATCGCCACCATAATTCCCAACATAGCCGCTCGGCCATTCAACCGTTCAGCATAATCGTTGAATCCAAGCTTGGGCTGGGATAGGGCAGGTGTAACAGATGGTTTAATCTCATTCATGGGAATATTAAGAAGTTTTACAAATTTTCTCTTATTATTCTAAGCGGAATCAGACTATTCGGATCAATGCGGGTCAAGAGGTTTGGCCCAGTTTGTGTTGGACGATGTGGGGAATCAAGGAGTGAGGTTTTTCTAGGCCATGGGCTAGCATGAGCGGTTCGTTCGCCATCACGGTTTGGGGCGGACCAGCGGCAATGATGTGCCCCTCATCCAAAAGCAGGACGCGATCGCACACCTCCAGCAAAAACTCCAGATCATGGGATGACACCAAAATGGTTTCCTGGGAATGCTGCAAAAATTGGATCAGGCGACGACGGGCACGCAGGTCTAAATTAGCGGAGGGTTCATCGTAAATAATTAACTGGGGCAGCATGGATAAAACAGTGGCGATCGCCACCATCCGCTTTTCCCCACCAGAAAGGTGATGGGGTGGATCATGCTTGTGGGCTAACATTCCGGTCAACGATAGGGCCGCTTCGGTACGGGCCAGAATCTCCTGGGGGGCACAGCCCATATTTTCTGGTCCAAAAGCCACATCCCCCTCCACTGTGGCCGAAAATAGTTGGTCATCCGGATTTTGGAACACAAAGCCCAACTCAGGCCGAAACTCCCCTAATTTTACGGGGTGGTCAAAAAGGGTAATTTCCCCGGAAGTGGGGGGCAAAATACCACACAAAGTCATAAACAATGATGTTTTTCCGGCCCCATTAGGACCAATTACCCCCACTTTTTCTCCCCGTTGAACCGTAAAGGACAAATCTTGCAAAATTAGAGGATGACTGGGGTAGCCGAAGGTGAGGTGTTCAACCGTCAGAATAGGGGCCACGGTTGACCGATCTGAGGAAGATGGCTGAATGGCTCGATAGTCAGGGGAAACGGTGCGGGAGGGATTGGGTTGGAGTTGGGTCATGGATGCGGATAAAAAAGTGGGTGGATGGGTGAGTGAGTGGGTGAGTTTGGTTTTAAGTTTCGTTCTTCGTTCTTCGTTCTTCGTTCTTCGCTCTTCGTTCTTCGCTCTTCGTTCTTCGTTCTTCGTTCTTCGTTCTTCGCTCTTCGCTCCTTACAGGTGGTTAACAAGGATGAGGCTAGTAGCGACTAGGAGGGTGACGATGAGGGCGATCGCATCCCATCGCAGAGTTTGGCTGGTGCGGTGGGGGGAATAGGATTGAAACACCTGGACTTGGGAGGGGCGATAACCGTACCCCCGCAAGCGCATGGCATTGTAAACCCGTTCAGCCTGTTCATAGCTGCGGATAAATAAGGTACCAGTAACTGCCGCCAGGGTTTGTATCTGCTGGAAACGGGGGGGGCGATTGGAGCGGGTCTGGCCTGGAGGATAGCTGGGTGGCCCTTGATAGCCAAAGCCTCGCAAGGTCATCGCCCGTCGCATCCGATTGGAATTAGCCAAAATCTCAAATAGGTAGCGATAGGCCAAAAGCATCATATCGGTAAGTAAAGGGGGCAGACCCAGGGACCGCACCGCTTTGACTAGGGTGACGAAGGGAGTGGTGCCCAAAATAATAAAGCCTACGGTAACGCTGCACAGAAACCGTCCGGCAATCAGTAACGCGGCCAAGCATCCCTCTTGCCACAGGGTAAATGGTCCCCACTGCCAGAGGGGAATACGGCCAGATACCCAAGGAATAAAGAGAAGCACCCCCACCAAAAATAGGCCGGGATAGCGTAGCCGCCGGATGAGAAATGAGAGGGGCAATTGGGACAATTTATATAACAGGAGGACGACAAGTCCCATCCAAGGGACGAGCCACAAGGAGTCAACCGTGGCAAAGGCTATCATTAATCCCAGTAAGCCAATTAATTTGAACCGAGCATCCCACTGGTGCAGCCATGAGTTCAAATGGGTACAGTCGTCTACGCGAAGTTGCATGGGTTAGCCGTCCTTATCCTTGCTCTGCTTGTTTTTGGGGGGATGGCAGGGGCGATCGCAGACCCGTTCTTTCCACCAACTCCGGCTTCGTTCGTAACAAAAATACAATAAATGAAGCGGTGAATGCCCCTTCTAGTAAGGCGATGGGAAGATGCATCAACATCAGCACATAGATGGCCGTTCGTTCGGTTGCCGCATTGATATCGGCGGGAATCGTCATGATCACTACGCCAAAAAATATCAGGGCCGATCCCAAAATCCCAATACATCCGGCCAAGGTTCCAAACACGGCATAGACGGTCTGACGGTTAAATCGGGGTAAAAACCGATGCCGCAGTTGGAAAATATGATGGGCCAAAATGGCCGGAATCCCCATCAGTAAGACGTTGATCCCCAAGCTAAGATAGCCGCCGTGACCGATTAATAGGGCTTGAAAGAATAGGCCAATCACGATGGCAGGAACGGCGTAGTAGCCTAACATGGCCCCCAGCAGCCCATTCATCAGTAAATGCACGCTGCCAAAGGGGGGAATGGGAATATAGAGGGATGAGGCGACAAAAAAGGTGGCCGTCAATAGGGCGGCCTTGGGAATGGTGCGGTTAACCTCAACAGGGCTAGTAGAGCGGTTGATGGTGCGAAGGGCATAGCCAATAAAAGGGGTGGCGATCGCATATCCAACGGCACTCACTTGAGCAGGTAAGATTCCATCGGGGACATGCATTAGACAATAATCCTTGTAGTCATGCGGCAGTGGTTGAGCAAGGGGGATAGCCGTTAGGGTTGGAAGTCGCTAATCTAGCTATCGGGTTAGTCCCAGCGACAAAAATATCAGAATAGTAGGGACGGGGTATATCAGTAATGCCTTCTAGTAATTAGTTTTAACGACAAGCGCAGCTTTTGCCCCGTTGTTTGTTATTTATTAATGGTTGGTAGTGGACTCAGGGGTTGAACTGGGGGGAGAGGGTGTGGCCTTTACACTACCGGATGGAGATAACTGGCGCTGGGAGAAAAATAACGCTGTCCCCACAAAGCCCCACACGGCGGCGGCAATGGTCCCCCACTTTTGTACGGGAGATTGGCCCCCGGAATAGGGTGTACCGCCTGCATAGGCTAGGGGTAAACCACTACTGTTGTCATCAACCGCTACTCGCACCAAGTCTCCATGGCCAGCTTGTCGGACCTGCACCTCCCAATTGCCTGGTATGGCGGGGTCGGGGGTAAAGACAAAGTAGCCATTTTCATCGGTACTGAGTTGTTGCCACGGGGTTTGGAGATCGGCTGGGGAATAGATGGTAACTTGGGCATTGGCCATGGGATCACCAGATTCAAAGAGTGCTCGCATTTGCAGGGATTGGATCGGTTCCGATTCTATCTGCACCCCATGGGCCAAGACGGGGATGGGGCTACCCATGACAGCCGAGGCGGTGAGGGTCAAGGGTAACATAAGTTTTAACCCTAACGATTTGAGCCTTAGGAATTTTAATTGCAGGGGCTTTTGTTTCAGGGATATCCCATGGGGAAATGGGTGAGATGACATGGACGTAAACATAGGTTGATGACCGCGATTGGTGACAACAGTTTATGGATGATATCAAATGGATGATAGCCAGTTGATGCAACTGGAGGCGTGGGGCCAGGAATTAAGGGTTATTTTCAGGTTGGGTGAGGGCACAGTGCCCTTCCCCCACATGCCCTAAGCCCGCGATCGCCCCTGTCAATAAGGCTTGATCCTCTGAGGAGAGTTTGGCCTGGAGGGTCGCCAAATCTGTGGTTAGGGTATCGCCCTCCGCCACCGCTGCCAACGGGTCAAAACCGAGGGCACCCGTGTTGATGTCATCATCTGCTGGAGCCTCTCCATCACCAAAAATGTGATCAAAGTGGAGCGTCATTTCTAGATCGGCGGCGGCATCGGGGTCCAGAAACCCTTTGCGGCTATCCCCCACAAAGTCGCCACAGGTATAGCTAAAGCTGGGATCAAAGCCGATGTCAAAGGCGATGGTGCGATCGCCTTTCGTCGCGGTCCCCACCAGTTGGATAGAGTATTCCCGACCCGCCGCTTTATCTGGAGCGATGGCCCAAACCAAGGCATTATAACGCCCAGATGGAGCCGATTCGGTAGTAACAGCAATGGGGTCAGCATCGGAATCACCCTGGGCTAAATCTACAACTTGAGGGGTATCGACTAACAATTGCGTCACCGTTACCGTGCTGGGATCAAGGGCATTACTAGCCTTCGCATCATAGGGGGGATCGGTTTGATAGGCGGTGGCCTCAGTGACCGTGACGAAAACATGATCAAAGGCGATCGCCCAACCATCCTTCGTCTCAAATCCCTGGCGCACAAAATCTTCACCATTGGCCGTGAGGGTGAGGGAACCAGTCCCAGGGGTCGCCGATGTTTCGTTTTCCTCTGGGGAGGGAGTAATCTGTTCTGACTGGGAACAGCCCACCCAAAAGGCACAAAGCATAAACCCTAAACTGCCACGCCCCAATAAGCTAGAAAAGGGACGAAACCTAAAGCAGTGACTATTCATAGTGTGTTTCCGTGATGTAGATCCTGGAGAGAGAGAAATTACAAAAGATGGTGTGGACTACGCTATGGCTGAAAGTTACGCTTGTCGAATATCTGAATCGTCAGCCATGACGCTTGTACTGACATGAAATGATAGTTGCCCTTAAAACACAATCCCCCTAGGGGGGGTCACTAAGGGACAAACAGCCAGATCATAACAATTTGTTGCCATTTGTAACTTGAACCCATCAACCGTCACAAATTAGATCGTTCCATTATATATAGCGTTTATTTTAGGAAAATACTGAATAGATACGCTATATTCTGATGATGATTCGATAGAATGGAAAGTGAAGGGCGATCGGCCACTACCCCTATCAGTCATCGTTAACAATTACTGCGATATATCTCAATCTGCACATGGACTGTAATAAGTGGTTGCCTTTAGTCTGCCTGACCCCTTCTATGATGGGTGCTATACCAGGTAAGGATTAACCCCCAAACTGGTATTTCGACTCCGCTGTTTTCTGTTTTTTTGCTTGATGCCGTCAACGCCACATAGTCTAGTGAATTTGGTATGGCTTCCCAACTTTCTGCCCTAGAAGATCGTCCGGTTCCGTCAAAGCGTCATTTTCCCAAGCTAGTCGAGGGGATGATCCAAATCTATGCCGCCCCGCACCGTCATTTTTTTGTCCACGTCATGGCTCAAGCCTTACAACAAGCTGGGCAAGGGACTTCTGTACTCATTGTTCAATTTCTCAAGGGCGGAATTAATCAAGGCCCGAATAACCCCGTCCACCTGGGGCAAAATCTGACCTGGCTCCGCTGTGATATTTCCCGCTGTATTACAACGTCCACCATTGAGGAACATGAACGGGTTGCCCTGCTGGCACTCTGGAACCATGTCCAGAAAGTGGTCCTTGACGGCCATTATTCCCTAGTGATTTTAGATGAATTGAGTTTGGCCGTGCATTGGCAGTTAATTCCGCTACCAGACGTTCTGCGATTTCTAAAACATCGCCCTAGTCATGTTGATGTAGCGATATCTGGTCCAGAGATTCCCGCCGCCATTATGGACATGGCCGACCAAGTCACAGAACTACGGCGCAGCTATCGTGAGTAAAAAAAATGACTAGAACCCGATTAGTGGTCTAAATCTCCGGCCATATTTTGCATTTTCTTCATCGTATCCGGTACATTACCAGGGTCAAAAAATAATACCTTACTACTTTCACTTTGACCAATTCTCGTACCCATTTCTAAGTAGTTTTGCGCTAACAAAAACTGTAAAGCCTTGCCATAGGATGGATCTTGTTTCAGTTTTTGGGCCACAATTTCCATGGCCTCAGCCATACCCTTTGCTTTCAGAATTTGCTCTTGTTCTTGAGCCTTAGCATCCAACAAGGCCACTTTATGACGGGCTTCTGCCGCAATAATTAATGCCTCTGCTTCCCCTTGGGCACTATTGATCATGGCTTGTCGCTCCCCTTCCGAAGTGAGGATGGCAGCCTGCTTTTGGCGTTCGGCAGACATCTGTAATTCCATTGCCCCTTGCACCGTTGAAGACGGCACAATATCTAACAATTCTACCCGTGTTACTTTTACTCCCCAGGGTGCAGTTGCAATATCTAAATCCCTCAGCAAGTTTTCATTGACTTCTGTTCGGGCGGTAAAGGTTTGATTGAGGGTCAGTCGTCCCATTTCAGCTCGAATTTGGGTCAAGACTAAATTGGAAATAGCTAACTCTAGATTTTGGACTTTATAGTATGCTTTTTCTAAATCCAAGATCCGCCAATATAATACTGCATCAACTTTAATGGACACATTGTCACTAGTAATACAGTTTTGAGGTGGAACTTTCAGAATTTTTTCCCGAATAGTTTCCTTAACAGCAATATAGGAAATTAAGGGAGTGGTAAAGTTTAAACCCGGTTGTAACTTGCGACCATCATATCTACCCAAGGTTTCCACTAGGGCTTCATTACCATGTTTAACAATTTTGACACTGCCAGCAAAAGTAAATCCTGCTGCCATTAAGAGCGCAAAAATTAATCCATTCATGGGTGTAGTTCCTCAGTCTTAGAATCAGTAGTAATCTTAGTAAAACGGTTCAGTCAGTGTCGTAATCAGTAATTTATAAGTGAAACATTTCTTCTGGGGCAATATATAAAATATTGCCCTCTCGTCGTAAAACATAAACCTTTTGATGGGGAGCGATCGCCCGTTCATAGTTTTCACATTTGGCCTGCCAGGAGCAGCCCTCGTACAAGACCCGTCCAATTTTTCCCGGTTCAATTTCGGTTAAGGTTTCCGCCTCGTTGGATTGGGGAATCACTTCCCGTTTGGGGCGGTGAAACATCGGTCGAATCCAAATAACCGACGTAAACGCTAATCCCATCCAGTACAAAATTTGTAAACCAAGCGCCCCTTCTTCCTGCATAAAGGTACGCCAGACAATCCCTAAGGTGCTGGCCGATCGCCATAAAATAGCAGCGAGGGCGATCGCACTCGCCCCCATCATCAAGGCAATAAAACGATACCCATGGGGCACTCGCTTAGCCAGAAAATACTCCACCGCACATAGGATTAAACCAATTAAAAACCAACCAAAGGGAGGACTTATTCCCACCTTCAACACTAGACTGATTCCAGCAAAAATGAAGCCACTAATAATGGCAATGGGTGTAAAAGAAGGCATAGAAACGCAACCCTTCTATTGTTAACAGATTGTTGCAATATTTATGGATATAATCCGCGTTTAGGGTGCCCAATTCCTTAAGCAAAACTGACACTCTAATTTCAAGGGCGATAAATTCTAGTGGGACTATGGTCTGCATCAATTTCCACCACTAAGTTAACCCGATCGCCATCTTGCAATAGCGGGGCAATAAACAAATCGGGGTGGAGCGATCGCCAAAAGTAAGTGACAAACTGCTCAATCTCAGCATCACTCATCCCCCCTCGACCGGATGCCTTCATCGCCTGTTCCGCAGTCCGTCGCCATTGTTGACTAAGGCGATAGTGGGACGGGGACAGCACCATCAGTCGATCCAATTCATCCCACAGGGGCAGGTAGGCGTGGAGCCGCTGATTGCAGTCACGGGCAAAGGCGCGATCGCACTCCGTCACAATGGGATCAGGCGCATGGTCAAATAAGCTGGGGTCTACCGGGCACACCCCCACAAACCAGCCATCAAACAACACAATTGACACCCCTGTCACCTGTTCTGGGGTTGTCCGATCCCCGGCCCCCTGCCAAGCCGACTTATCAAAGCGGGGAACTTCTAACACGCCATCGGAGCCGAGGGATTTAACACCTCTCAATACGTCAACGCCAAGGGCAACGTCATGAGTTCCGGGTGGTCCTCGCCAAATTAGTTGGGGATCACTTTTTTTCAAGGCACAGCGATCCCCATAGGTTTTGTAAATGTCATCAATCGAAAAGCTACAAACCCGATGGCCCAGCAGATCTAGAATCAGGGATAACACCGTGCCAAGCGTGGTTTTACCCGTACCCTGTCCCCCTAATACCCCCTGTACGAGGGGTCGTCCCATGGCTCGCTGATCGGCATCCAGCGCCATGGCTAAGGGCAACCACAGTCTCCAAGCGGTTTCGAGAGGAAAAGTGGCCCACCCTAACCGATGACAGCAAAACTGGTGCAGCATAGGATAGCTTTGTTGCAACAGGGATAAGCGTTGTTGGAGCGATCGCTCTACCAGGGCCATATCCCCAGTGGGCCAACACCAGCGGTCATAACGTTGGGCATCCAGCAGGAGCGCCTGCCAATCATCCGCATGACTCCGACTAGAGCCAGAACGATTACTGAGATAAGCCTGTAATCGATCAGTAATCATGTCTTTGCCTTTGATGGACTTGCATTTGATTATTCTGCCTCAACTGCCTAGCTTAAAGGCTTCTACAAATAACCCGTAGATTAAGCCTATTTTCACCGCATTGACAATTTGCAAAATAATGGGTCCGCTAGGGGAGGGGGGCGGCGGCGATGAGACGGGGGAAAACTGAATGGGGGAGGGCGATCGCAAATTTCCCATAGGGGCAGCAGATGACCGTTTGCGATACACTAACCAACTGACCAACTCACAGCTTAGCAACAACAAAAACGCTACTAAAATATCCCAATCGGCAGTCTGTCCAGCCACCGTCGCTACCACCGTCGCCGCAAAGTTACCAAACAACACCCCCACAATTAGCAACGAAATCCGTCGCCAAGGATTACGTATCCATTGGGTAAACTGACGGACCACAATGTCAAAGAGAACAGTAAGGCGTGTATTTTGCATGACGTTTGACGGGACATGGGGAAGAATAGCCCTCGCTCAACAGACCCCAGAATTGATAGTGTAATCCTATCGTACTAATGACCACCTGCACCAGAAGAGCTTTCAGGACCACCGCAATCTTTGCACTCAAAATTACTCACGGTGCCATCCTCCGTAACTTGAAAGGCTGCATAGAGAAAAGCTGTCGGTGCCGTTATTGCCATCGCACTAGGGATCATTGCACTAGAAATAGCAATGGCTGCAACTACCACCTGTGCGCCTAGTACCGCACTGGTACGTCGTTTAAGTTGTCTCTGCCATTTCATGGCTGTACAGCTTGAAAACATTGGGCATACCCACTGATAGTATTTTCTCCACAAACAATATATTTATTTCCTACAGACTACTTAGGCTGGGTCTACCTTAATGTAAAGTCAATACCAATACCTAAGGGGGGCTAAACAGCGGGACATCACTCATGAGTCGATCGCCATTGTGAGAGGTATGCCTCTCCTTTGATTACCATACACGGACAATCTGTTTAGAACCATGAAGATTAATCGAACTATCTACAGAAAATCATCCGTAAAAGCACCATCTACGTGATCACTCCCACTAAACCCCAGCTAAAATTAGGGGATGATGAGTAAACTTCACATAATCACTAGGGTCGATCGCTGTAAAAATACAGGGCTATTACCCAATGATGAAAGATTACCGTCGTAAAATTACGGGGCCAACTCATTCCCATAAAGGGCGGAAGGGTAATGATCCGTGTAACTACGCATCCAATCCCATCTTAATATTACTTCATAATAAGCCTTAAGGTGTACTTGGTGGGGAGGGTATTTCCCCTTTATTATTTCTTTATTTTGCTACCAATAGCTGCGAAATGCAAACGATTTAGCGAAAATATCCATTAACCCAGCACTATCCCAGGAATTTGGCAATCAAACCGATCGCTGAAATGAGCAATAACTCACTCAATTTGTTACTTACTGGCTAGTTTCTAAACCTTGGGATCGGCCCCAATTTATTCATTTCCAGCCCAGCAAGTGTAGGGTGCGTGACAACGCACCTGCTATGTATTCTTGTAGTAGGAAGGGAGTAGCTAGCGTTTAAGCCTGACGATTGGCTTGTAGCCCCCTTAGGTTGTTCATTTCCAGCCCAGATTGTCGAAATCCTAGGGTAACACCCCATTAATTTGTGTAACTCACTGGTCAAGAACTTAAACCCCTGACCTAGGAGCGCTGCCAGAAAAATGATCTGCCCCCATTGGGTCGAGCCATAATCTGATTCAATAGCTAAATAGAGTTATCCGAACGTTGGCGAGCAATGTCTGCCCAGTGGGCACTGCCCAATAATTTTCGGATAGATCTATATGGATTCGCCTTAAGCCGAGGATAAACGGTGATGCAACTATCGATGGTGTGGAAACAGATCACATTGCAGCAATGGCCGACTGTTGGTTGGCAACAATCGAGCTATATCAATGCGTTGACCACTCGGTTACAGCATTGGTCGGCGGCCAGTTGGGTGTTTTCAAGGGGAAGGGCGATCGCCACGGTGTTGGTGGCCCTGGTATTTGCGGCGGCCCCCTTTGTCAGTACGACCCTGATTGGTCTGCTATTACTGGTCTGTGCTGGGATCTGGACCCTCCTCGTGTTTACCGATAGCGATCGCCCCCCCCTCACCCCAGTACATTTGATGGTATTAAGCTATTGGAGCATCACCACCATTGCCACCGGATTTTCCCCAGTGCGAACGGCGGCGGTGGATGGTTGGGTGAAGCTCAGTCTGTACTTGATGTTATTTGCGCTGCTGGTGCGGCTGTTGCGATCGCCCCGGATTCGGTCCATCCTCATCGGCGTGTATTTGCACATTGCCCTAATTGTCAGCGCCGCCGGATTACGCCAGTGGTTTTTCGGAGCGGATGCCCTCGCCACCTGGGTAGACCCAGAATCGTCCCTTGCCGGAACCACCCGTGTCTATAGCTATCTGGGTAATCCTAACTTGCTGGCGGGATATTTGATTCCGGCAACTTTTCTAAGTGTGGCGGCATTTTTCGTCTGGGGGGATTCGCTAGCCAAAATCAGACAACAATCGGCCACCTGGCTGACCCCGGTGGCCCAACTGAAGGAGTCCCAGCCTAAATTATGGTCCATTCTGTGGGCCATCGCGTTTGGCCTCAGATTGTTCATCACCCCCAAAGGCGTGGCCTTAACCATGGCCATTGTCCATTCTACCTGTCTCGTTGTCACCTTTAGCCGGGGCGGATGGTTAGGATTTTTGGCCGGGGGTTTTGTGTTCCTGCTGCTCATAATTCACTGGATTGGTCCCCATTTGCCCAAATTTTGGCGGCGGTGGTCTCTGCCGTTGGTGCTGGGCGGCAGTACGGG
>JAYKIC010000237.1:0-8559 GCA_035284985.1 Leptolyngbyaceae cyanobacterium | reverse complement strand
GTGAATGATGTGGCTAAAAATGCGTAACTGAAATACCGTTTCCCTAAACTAAGTAGGGTTCCATGTGGGTTTTAATGGTGCAGTCCGAAAGGGGATAAGCCGAACAAAGCACAACAAAGCCCTTGTTCATTTGCTCTTCATCTAAAAAGGATTGATCCTCTTGATTCACTTCTCCTTCAACCACCTTACCAACACAGCTTGAACAGGCTCCTGCACGGCAGGAAAAGGGCAGCTCAATATCATTTTCTTCCGCTGCGTCAATGATAAACATGTCATCTTCGACTGGGATAGTAATATCAATGCTGCGTTTTTTGTTGATGAGACGCACGTTGTAAGTAGTCATGTTGTTTACTCTAGAGATAATGAGAACTTAGGCAAAATTTCAGGGAAAAACGGTTAGCTACAGGGTGCCGCTTCGGGGGTACAATCTCCGGCCTTGAAGGATTTACCACAACCACAAGTACCCGTGGCATTGGGATTCGTAAATTTAAAGCCACTTTCCAGTAGGCTATCGATATAATCCACCACCACTCCTTCCAGCAAGGAGGCACTATCACTCTCAACGTATACGTTGAGAGAGCCTTGCTGGACAGTGATGTCACCATCGGCAGGAGCAGCGACAATTCCCAGTCCATATTCGTAGCCATTGCATCCTCCATCTTTAACGGATAAACGCACACCACGAGTGCTGGAACTGGCAACCTCTGAGGTCCGCAAGAAGGTACGTAGACGGAGTTCAGCAATATCGGTAAGGGTAACGGTCATGGTTCAATCTCCTAATTAGGGAAAATTTGAGTTAGATTGAGCGAATAAAGTGAGGGAGGCAAGTCAGAAAAATGGTTAAGGGCGATGCTTGAGACATTGCTTTCGTTGCAGACATAGACGGGGACAAGCCATGGAGTGGCGTAGTTGATGCCAGTCACAACTTGGAATGAGTAACAAAAACACAGCAATGAGCAGTTTAAGTAACCAAGGTAGGATCACTAAGCTAACGATTAGGAGAATAAATGCCAACAGTAAGCTAGTAATCCTAATACTTTCCTCGCGGATTGTGTAAGTAATGTATAGAGAGGCGATCGCCCCCCCCAGTAACAACAACGCCAGCACCATAACAAGTAAGCCGTGAATGAGTCAGCAATTTAATCAACCATAACTAGAGCCGGATCTAGGCCAAGGCGGGGACTGTCAGGGGCAAAGAATCACTGAGATTCGCCGTTGACGATGGGGTTTCCCTAGTCAACGATGCGGTCAACGATGCTGATTTAGCACCACACACTACACAGTTGGGATCGTGATAGGGCCGACGTTTGGCAAATTCAGCACGGGCTAAATCCATGGTCAGTAATCGCCCTAAGAGGGGTTCGCCCAAGCCCGTAATCAGCTTCACCGCTTCTAGGGCTGTCAGACAAGCCAAGGTTCCTGATACGGCCCCTAAGACCCCAAATCCCCATCGATCCCATTCGGGAATTTCAGGAAAAATGCAGGACAAACAAGGGGTTTTCCCAGGAACGATGGTGGTGAGATAGGCTTCCATGTCGTTCATAGCTGCTTCTACCATCGGCTTGTCCCAGCGGACACAGGCGTTATTGAGCAACGTCCGTTCCTTAAAATCAAAGGCACAGTCGAGGGCCAAGTCTGCGGATTGCACCAGTTGATCGACGTTATCGGCGGTGACATATTGAGCGATCGCCTCAATTTCGATGTCAGGATTAATCGCTGCTAGGGTTTCCTTCGCCTTCGTGACCCGTGGCTTGCCCACCCAGTCATCGGTCATCAAGATTTGCCGATTCATATCCTCCCGCTTGAGATCGCCACCCCGCACCAGAATCAGTTTGCCGACCCCAGCAACCGCTAGGTACAGCGCAGCGGTTCCCCCTAGTCCGCCCACCCCGGTCACGAGCACCGTTGATTGCTTGAGCTTGAGTTGTCCCGCTGCCCCAAATCCTGGCAACATCATCTGGCGAGCATAGCGTTCAATTTCAGTGGCCGTTAGGGTTTTCATAGCAGTTTTCCTCAATTAATCATCAGGCAGGGTTGGGATAGGCTAGGGCAAGGAATTAGGAAATTTCGGACATTAATACCACATTACCGGGTTTATTTTGGAAGACCTTGAATAGTTTTTGTTCTAGGGAAGAGGAATTCAGGAAAAGATTGTAGGCATTCTGTAAGGCGATCTTATATTGACCCAAGCGTTCTAACTCACTGGAGTTATTTTCTTGGTCAATAGCCTGAACAAACTGGGAGAACTTCTTCAAGATGTGTAGACGATTAATACTCACAACTTTAGAATCATAGGGAATCTCGAAAAACTTCAAATATTCTTCAGCAGTAGATAGGGTGTTGAATTCAGCTAAGGTTTGAACCATTGGAGTGCTCCTAGTTGAAAATATTTTACGAGTTAAGTTCAGGCAAGATTACAATCAGAAATTAAGACCAGAATGGTGTTTGCTCCGAAAAGAGTTTGCTCCGAAAAGAATCTACTTAGAAAATAATTCTACTCTTTATTCTTTTCTATCTAGACCTATTCTAGTGCTTTTAGATCTGCTTTTAAGTCGCGTAGTTGACAAAAAATGGTGTAAGTTCTTTCGGCGACTTCGGGAAGTTTTTCCAGATCAACAGGTAGCCCTTCCGCAATATCATGCAGATCCATTTTCATCTGGCCTGCTTTACTATTCAGCTTCCGAATTTCCTTAGTTAGCTCAGCTTTTTCTGCTTCTAAGCTTGAGGTTTTAGATACTGTAGTTTCTGAAGTTTGAACCATAATTTTCACTTCGAGAATGGTAGGGGATTAGAATTCAGATCGGGGGTGATGAATGTCAGGGGAAAAGCCAGACAAGTAAAAAATCTACTGAGAGGCTCGTTATAAATCACACACTTCGGCATATTTAGTGGCCATTTCAACCCCTTTTTGGGTTAGCTTTTCCCCTTCTTGGGCCAGCTTATCAATGGAGGCATAGCCAAAACGCTGAGCATCCCGTAAGGTTCTAGACACCAGAATTAAGCGACCTGCAAAGATCAAAACCCACCCAAACCCTTCATGGCTGAGATCAATCACGACGGTGGCTAGCTGACCAGTTTCTTCTTCGATCCGAGCGGCGATCGCCCGATAAAAGGCAAAAATCCGGCCTTTAGTAATCGGATCAACATCACCCTCTACGGAAATTTCCCGCTTCTCAGCCTTAGAGACAATAAAGGGCTTGAGGAGCAATTCATCAGACCAGTTTCGATAGGTACCGTAGGGATCATTGGCACGAATTTGCTGCACGATCGCCTGTAAAAAAGGTGAATTGGCGACGGTAATTGCTGATTCAGTGGGAGCGGACGGGGGAGCAGTATTAGCAACAGTCATAGGACAACTTCTTCCTCTTCTTCTTCAAAAACGTCATAGGTAGGAGCATCTTGTTTGAGGGCTTTCCGTAACCAGGGAGGTGGATTCCCATTGAGGGTTTTAAGTAGTTGAACTAAAATATCCTCAATTTTCTGTTCTTCGCTGTCGGCTTTAATCGGGGTAATGCCAGAGTTAATAATTCGAGCCGCCGCCCCCGCACCTATAGCAGAAACATAAACAATCTTGCAATCGGCGATCGCCTCCAACTTAGGAATAAGCCGATCATTATGGTCATCACTATCCATGTCAGGCTCAAACTTTAGTTGCCGATCAAAGCGATAACCATCTTGATCAATGGTGTAGACATCAATCAGTTTTGCCCAACCAAAATGTTCATTAATGTGAACAGAATCTTTAGTAGTAAATGCAATCTTCATCACGTTTTCCTCAGTTTCTCCTTACATTATCTCCACAGTAATCGAGACATTGACTAGCCTTAATTTCCTTTTTTTAAGAGGAAAGATATTAGCTCATCAGTTAATTTTAGGAAACGAAACCCAACAGTTTAGGTAGATACTTTGGCTGGGTTTCGCTATCGCTTGCACAAAGCGATACTGTTAGGCCAGGGTCAACCCAAAACAGGGATTTCTGGCTGATGAGTATGGGCATGGGCATGGGATTCTTCGGCCTCTAGCAAGAGATTGCCAACCTCAAACAAAAACTGAGTGGTGCCTCGATACCCCACCATGCAGCGCTGCCCATTACCCAACCGATCGAATACCGGGAAACCCATCCGGAAGAGGGGAACCTGCATTCGTTTGGATAACTTAGCGCCATGGGAGTTTGTCACCAGCAAATCAGCCCCTTGGGCCAGAGCTTCAAAGTCCTCCAAATCGCCAATGGTCACTTTTTCAATGGGCAAGTGCTTCAGTATCTTAGACTTGGTGGTGGTGACAGCCGCATGGACCGTAGCCCCCATGGCGTGCAGCCACCAACTGGTGCCATACAACAGGTCAGGTTCTAGCGCCAATGCTACTTTCTTCCGTCCAAAGAAGAAGTGGGTGTCCAGCATGGCATCTTGCAGTTGACAGCGCTGGTGGCGATAGCGATCGGGTACATCCTGCCCACTGATATCCGATAATGCCTGGATAAACTCATCCACAGCGGCCAGTCCGGTCACGGAATCAAACACTTCGTAGGGAATCCCAAAGCGATCCTCCAGAATGCTGGCCGCCGATGCCATGCTGTAGCCCACCGCCAGGGTGTAGACCGATCGCCCCAGCAGTTTCAATTCTTCCAGGGTAGTGCCGCCACTGGTGGTCAGGCTGGCATTGGGGTCAAGGTGCCCATCCAATGAACCTGATAAATCCGGCACTAAAATAGGTCGCAGGCCAAAGGCCACAATCATGTCCTTAATCTCTTGGACATCCCCCGGCGTAAAGGCAGAACTGACTAATACCGCAACTTGATCCGCAATGGTTTCCCCGCCGGAGGGCACCCACTTGATAATGCTGTCCACCGCTGCCCCATAGCCATCTTGTAGCGCCCCTCGAAAATCAGGAGTTGAGGCGGAGATAATCGGTAACTCATCCAATTCTGGATGCTTCTGGCGAATCGTTTTGAGAATGCCGTCCATATCGTCCCCCCGTGTTTCAGTTAATCCTGTGGTAAATAGGCCAATCATTTCCGGTTCAGCTTTTTCAAGTAGGGTGAAAATTGCCTTTTCAATGTTGTCTTCACCCCCCAGAATGGTGGTGACTTCCGACATGGCGGTCGTGGCCACCGGAATCGCTTCCCGAAAATGGCGCACCAGCATCACTTTGGCGAATGCAGTGCAGCCTTGGGAACCATGGAACAGCGGCATCATGCCTTTTAATCCTAAAAATGCTAGGGCGGCTCCTAGGGGCTGGCTCTGTTTTAAGGGATTGACCGCTGCGGCTTTCCGGCGGGCTACCACTTTGGTTTCCGGCAACAGATAGTGAGGCGTGGCGATCGGGTGATGGGTGCCGGATTTTAGATTGTGGATTTCGGATTTTGGATTTTGCGGAGGGGATGCGTCCTTAACTCTATCATTTTCCAACTCCTCAACCTGTTCCCAGGGGGCGATCGCCCTCACCTGTTGCCAAATTGGACTATGCAGCGCTTCGTCCAATTCCTTCGCCATCTCAATCATGCCGGAATATCCCGCATAGGGATGGTGACGCTCCTGGTTAATATCGAGGAAGGGGATTCGGGCTTTGAGCGCGGTGTATTGGTTCCGACCGCCAGCAATCAGCATATCGGCTTTCGTTTGAGCAATCACCTTCAGCAGTTTTTGAGCATTGCCATCCTCAATGGTGATGCCATCCTTACCTAACAAGTTCTTAATCCGAGCCTTATCTTCTTCGGTACTTTTCTTGGTGCTGGTGGCGACAACATTAATACCCAAGTCCTTAGCGGCTGAAATAATCGACCAACTTTTCACTCCTCCGGTATAGAGGACAACGCGCTTGTCCTGGAGTCGTTTCCGTAGGGGAGCCAAGTCGATGTCCAACTGGGCCGTTTCTTCCTGAATGACTGCTTCTACCCGTGTCTTCAGCGCCTCATCCCCGATTTTCTCGGCAATATCCCGCAGACACTTGTTCATATCGTCAATGCCGTAAAAGGAAGACTCAATGTAAGGAATGTTGTAGCGTTCCTCCATCTTGCGAGCCATGTTAATTAAGGCTTTGGAGCAAATCATCACATTGAGCTTAGCGCGGTGAGCGTAGGCCACTTCCTGATAGCGGGCATCCCCGGTAATTTTGGCGAGTACTCGAATACCCACTTTTTCAAATACGGGCAGGACACTCCATAATTCCCCAGCAATGTTGTATTCCCCAATCAAATTAATGTCGTAGGGTGTAGTGTATTCTGGTTCAGCCGTGCCCACCACATGATCCAGCAGCGCTTCTCCCGCAAGGCGATTTCCCAGATTTTTACTCCCGACAAAACCGGGGGAATTCACGGGAATCACCGGAATGCCCACTGTTTTGGTCGCCGCCGCGCAAACCGCATCCAGGTCATCCCCAATTAGGGCGGTCACACAGGTGGAATAAACAAAGATGGCAGCGGGATTGTACTTGTGCTGGACTTCCTGAATCGCCTTACTGAGCCGCTTTTCACCACCAAAGATGATGTCATTTTCGCTCAAGTCGGTGGTGAAACCCATTTTGTAAAGATCAGGGCCGGAGGAAAGGCTACCGCGACTGCCCCAGGAATTGCCCGCACAGGCGATCGGGCCATGGACCAGGTGAGCCACATCGGTGATGGGAACGAGGGCAATACTGGCTCCATCGAAAGCACAACCACCCTGGGCAGCTCCCGGTTTTGCCGTTTGGGTACAGGCTTTATTTTTACCTTGTTTCTTATGATTATGTTCACAACCGGGTTCGGTCAGAAGTTCACGAACTTTAGCTTGGGTGAGTTTCATGGCCGTTTTGGGGATGGGTGGATGGGTGTTGAGTTGGAGGGGAGTGCTTAGTTTTGAGGGTTTAGTTTTGAGTGCCTAGTGCTTAGTTTTGAGTGCTTAGTGTTAGACCTTATTTCAAAACTCAATATTCAACATTCAAAACTCAACAATATCGACTAATATCTTCCTGGCACGTATCGGCGAGATAGGTGAGGGCGCGGAAGCGCAGGGCAATGAATTCTTCGTATAGGGGATTGAGTTTGCAGAGGGGGGGAATCCGAAAAAGGGTGTAGCCGAAAAGTTTGATCGTGCGGGCAAAGGGGCAGGTGGGGGGAATTAGATAGCAGATGAGGTGGGCTTGCTTGGGGGAGTGGGGGGTGATCTGATTAAACCAGTGGCGCAGAGGCTCAAGAATATCGGGGTTTTGTGGGGGAGGTCCAGTTCTAAATTCTGGATGGTAAAGAGCTGCCATTGTTATTGCAGGGGGTGAAAGGGTGGAGGAGTGATTAATAGTTGAGGTGGGGATTGACTAGGAGATGGGGGACTAGGAGATGAGGCGATCGCGCATCACATTAGCACTGACGGTAGGGCGATCGTCTTCGGCTAATTCCATCTCCCGGCTCAAGCAACCAACTACAAAGTTAGAGTCTAGGAAGTGAACCGAGTAGATGTAAGCCTGTTGGAGATAGGTACCAATCCCGACGATGTAACCCACATCTCCTTTTTTGGCGAGGTGAAACCCAACGGGTTTGCCGGGGAACGTGCCATCGTTGCGGATGACTTTTTTGATGCGGACGCGATCGCCCATATCGTAAATCGGGGGACCATCCAATTCAATTTCATCGCTGAGACGCATGGTATTGTTCCTCCTAGGATGAGAGCAGTTGAGTTAATAAAGCGGTTTGTTTTACTCCCCTTAATCCCCATCCCGCCTTGGTAAGGGGGGCAATCCGGTCCTCCCCCTTACCAAGGGGGAGCTAGAGGGGGTGGTCCTCCCCCTTACCAAGGGGGAGCTAGAGGGAGCTAGAGGGGGTTATCGAATCAAGTCGAAGGAGATGTCAGTCTTCGCCGGAATGATGGTCTTGCGATCCAACTCATCCAGGATAGTGTTGACAATCCAGTTCAACAGATTAGTCGCGCCCTTATAAGCCAAGGTTTCATAACGGTGCATGTGGTGGCGATCGAAAATCGGATAGCCAATTCGCACCAAAGGAGTATGGGTATCACGCCAGAGGTACTTGCCATAGCTATTACCAATCAACAAATCAACAGGCTCAGTGAATAGCAAAGAACGAAGGTGCCACAAATCCTTCTTGCCCCAAACCGTCGCACCCTGTCCATAGGGACTGTCAGCCAGAATGTTCCGTAGCTCAGACTCAAACTGATCATTGCTGTTTGTCACCACAATGTGAATCGGCTCAGCCCCAATTTCTAGCAACACGTTAACCAACGTAATCACATGATCCGGATCGCCGTAAAGCGCAACCCGCTTACCATGCAACCATGCCTGAGAGTCAGTCATGGCATCCACCGCACGACCCCGCTCTTCCTGCAACACCTTGGGAATGGGCTTACCCGTCGCCGCCGACAACGCCATCAAGAACTCATCAGTCCCCTTGATACCGAAGGGACGGAAATTATAGGTCTTTTGTCCCCATTCCTTAGTGATGTAATCTTGAGTCTTGGGAGTCGTGTACTTCTGGAAGAAGAAAGTGCCTTCAGCATTGATGGAATCTCCAGCTTCTTCTAGAGTCGTCAAGCCGTTATACATCTTGAACTCTCCAGTATTAGGAGAATCAAA
>JAYKIC010000236.1:0-4208 GCA_035284985.1 Leptolyngbyaceae cyanobacterium | reverse complement strand
AATACATTTTGCCCTATATCGCTGATTTCAGCCGCCGTGTAGCCCAAACAATCAGCCACGGATTGACTCACAAATAGGTTAGTATCGCGGGGCACATCGTAAAGATAGACGAATAGGGACGGGTTGGGTTGGATGGCTTGCTCAATAAAGCGTTGCTGATCTTGCAATGACTGTTCTGCCTGTTGCCGTTCAGCATCAAGCTGTTTCTGTTCGCTAATGTCCGTAAAAAATCCCGCAATTTCTTGGGACTCACCTTGATCATCCCACAGCAGTGTTAGTTGCTCCCGCAGCCATACATAGTGACCCTGCCGATGGCGCAAGCGATACTCATATTGCAGTTGCCCCTGCTCAAATAATGCTGAAATTGCAGCAAACACACGCGGTGTATCTTGTGGATGTAAGCGTTGTACCCAAAAATCAGGTTCTGCTTGGCACTCTTCCGGGGTATAGCCCAGCACTGGTTCAACGTTGGGGCTAATGTAGGTGCAGGTGTAGGGCGGTGCGACGTGGCAGGTGTACGGCGTGCCAGGACTAGCTGCCATGATCCGCTCTAGCCGCTGGATTTGGTATTCAGATTTGGCCTGCTGTTGCCTCACCTGTTGTTGCCATTGGGCTTGAAGTTGTCGTGTTGTCTCGCGTTCAAGCGCTAACTGTTGGGAAAGTTGCTGGATCTGACGCTGGGCTGTGTCTAATTGTTGTTTTAAACTTTGGTCTTCGGACATGGCGAAAATTTCGTCTCCCCAACCCTATGGCTGGTAGCAATACACGCTCTAACAGGGTTTTGCTCGTAAACATTCACTAATTTCAAGGTATGAGCAAATTTCCGACCATAATTTCCATAAGTGGAAAATTATGGTCGTCATCAGGGAAACGTTTAACAATCCAGTGTAAGAATCACAAACCAGTAGTTTGATGAAATAACCTTGTTTATTTATGGTAATTAAGTAGGTGACTGTATTCCCTACCTAATAGAAAAAAGTAGCCGAGTGTGGCCTAACTATAGCAGATCAAAATCAGAATTAGGGAATGTGAATCTGGCCGGACAAGATTCTGTAGCGATCGCCTACTCCTATCTTGGTGCAAGAATGCATAATCGAGAATTAACACTCGTAGGGTGGGCAATGCCCACCCTACAAATTGAGTAAGGTGGGCATTGCCCACCCTACAAATTGAATATGCTGGGATGGGAGTAACGGCTACAAGCTAGATAGCTTAGGGGAATTACCTTCCTTATACTGATTCAATCTGATTAATATATCTTTGTGTGCAGCAATCTTTTGTTGACTAACAAAAATTCGGCCTTGGGGGCGGCAACCACTCCTCTACCAGGGATTGGGCCGATGTAGGGGTCAGGGCACCGCACCCAAGGCTAACGAACAGATTCAAATGTAAAACAAGTACGAGTGAGGCCAATTATGGCTGGGATCGGACTGGACAGCGGTTGAGGACTGCTTTCCAGGCAATTCAGGTGTGCTAACTGCGGCCCAAAGGCGATCGCGCTCCGGGCGTTCCCAGTCACGGGCTAGGGTATTAAACAAAATTTGCCGAGTTTGGTCAGGGGTGAGGGGAGAATTGCCTTTCATGATGAGTTTTGGGGGATGGGATTCAGGTGGATTTTGGATTTTGGATTTTGGATTTTAGATTTTAGACTGGCTCTCTTATGTTTCGGGCCTTATGTTTCGGGGTATAAGCCCAGTTGCTTGGCTAGCTCACGGGCGACGTGGAATAGGAAACGCCCTGCATCTCCATTGTTTTCATGGGCGAAGTAGGTGGCGGTTTGAACGAGCGATCGCACCAGTCCTTCATCCAACAAATCAGGATGGGCATCCAGTAGTTCCGGTTCCTTGCCACTGGGACACTTCAGTAGTTGATCAATTAAATCGTAATACTGAGCTTGACGTTGCTCTAATTCAGCAGTGGTAGCGGGATCGTGGGAGGGGGTGACGGTGGTTGGAGTAGACATGATCGTTGGGTGTGTTAAGGGTAAACCAATAAAACTGGGTCAACTTTTGAAATCAGGCAAAAGCGCTAGTAGCAAAAATGCTGGGTCAGAAATGCTGGGTCAGAATAGTTTGGCGGTGTTCGCCACCGGGTCAAATCGAAACCGAGAGCGGGGTTGGGTGTCACCATACATGCAAAAACTAAGGGCAGGTTGGGGACCAAGGGTGGTCACTTGATGAATCGCATCGGGCATAAAGCTAATAATTTCACCAGGGTAAAGCACTTTGCGACCTACTTGCTCTAGGTTGACTGCCAGGGTTTGCTTGCCAATGCTACGGGGTAAGGGTCGGGCGGCAACATCCGATGACGGGTAGGGTGGTTGCCGTCGCCAGAAAGTATGTTCTTCTTTCCCACTAATGAGGGCAACCACTCCCCATGTCCCATGATTGTGAATCGGTGAAACAGTACCAGGTACTGTTAGCTCATTATGTACAGTTAGGGGATAACCAATCTCATCATAAAGGGTTGTGATGCCTACCCCAGTTTGGGGATTTTCTTCTGGATAACGGGTACGGACCCAGTAGGAATTCATCACTAATTGCCGGACACATTTGCGAATTTGCGGTAGCCGATCCCATTCTTCCCGTTCAATTTTTACTTCCGCTAAAATCTCCATAATTTCTGAGAGAAATTGATGAAAATAATAGTGTTCTCGCACCAAGTCCCAAGGGCGGGCAGATGGCCGGGGTTCACATTGTCCCTCATCGGTTACGAACCAATCTTTTGACCCCATTTCCAATCTCTCCTTTCTCTCTCTCCTAGTATTAACTAAATCTTAGGCTGATTAATGACTGTCTTAATCATCATCCTCATCATCAAGTGGTGTAGTCAGAATCTGGTGTAATAAGTCTCCTGAAAATTCCCGTTGATCATCAATGGCTTTAATGCGGGTGGCGATCGCCAATGCCCCTTCCACATCCCCTATTTTGGCTAAAAGTAAACTGGAGGCAGCATAGGCATGGAGATAAATTCGCACCATAAGGTCTGATTTTCTTGCCTGCAAAATAGGTTGAAGTTTATCCCAATCCCCTGGTAACGATTCCAACTGACGAATATGATCCATCGTCTTTTGGGCGGCCCATAGTGCCATTTCACTATTACTTTTATAAAAAAAGTAGCGATAGGCGGCAATAAGAACATCAGGGTTATTAATGCCTTGGGCGATCGCTTCTTCCACATACTGCTGTGATCGGGCCGTATCCTCCCAGCAATCGGCAGCGGCCATTAACAAGGCTTGAATATCCGCTGAGGCATTGAACCAAGAAACAGTCGTAGAAGTCATAGGAAGGAGCAGAATTAAGATTAAACAAGAAGCAGGTTCAGCTAGGTCCGGAGTTCTACCGTACCTGTTTAGCGGAGCCGAAAGACCCACCCCTAGCCCCTCCTTGGAGGGGAATGGACTCTAGTATAAGTTGTCCATCAACTGTTATCTCCCCTCTTGAGAGGGGTCGGGGGTGGGTTACTAATGTTGACGCTAAACAGGTACGTTCTACCAGAACTCCGGAATGTACAGATTAAGAAGCAGCGATCGCTGGAAAATGAGGCTTGAGTGATTCTAACCACTTAGCAATACGCTCATCGGTTTTCTCACTTTCATTGATTTCATCCAAGGGCAACCCCACGAACATCCCATCTCGAATTGCCGTGGATTTTTCATAGGTATAGTCATCCGGGGAAACAAAGCCAACGATTTTAGCCCCTAGCGCCTTAAACTGATCGTACATCAGCCCTAGTGCGCCAACAAAGTGCTTGCTATGACCATCACAATCTCCTGGGCCAAAAATGGCGATCGTCTTACCGGAAAAATCTGGTTTCTCCACTTCTATATCAAATAGGGGTTCGCGCCAATCATTTTGTACTTCACCTGCGCCCCAAGTGGAACATCCTAATAGCAAATAGTCATACTTCAACAAATCATCAACATCATCAAAGTCCTCTTCCATGCTGTAGATATCGCAGACATCTTCCCCAATTAACTCACGAATTTTTTCTGCGATTTCTTCAGTTGTACCTGATGTACTACCGTAAAAAATTCCAATTTCAGCCATTTTTCTGACTCCTTTAAGCAGATAATAGTGTAGTGAATGATGTGGCTAAAAATGCGTAACTGAAATACCGTTTCCCTAAACTAAGTAGGGTTCCATGTGGGTTTTAATGGTGCAGTCCGAAAGGGGATAAGCCGAACAAAGCACAACAAAGCCCTTGTT
>JAYKIC010000235.1:0-8233 GCA_035284985.1 Leptolyngbyaceae cyanobacterium | reverse complement strand
CCAACCCGTCCCTATTCGTCTATCTTTACGATGTGCCCCGCGATACTAACCTATTTGTGAGTCAATCCGTGGCTGATTGTTTGGGCTACACGGCGGCTGAAATCAGCGATATAGGGCAAAATGTATTGCTGACGTTGATGCATCCAGAGGATCTACAACGCTTCCCTGAGCATATGGCCCGTTTGGCGCAAAGCCCACCCGGCATGGTTGTGGAGTTTGAATATCGGCTGCGCCATCCTAGGGATGAATGGCGTTGGTTCCGCAGCCTTGACCAGGTTTATGTTCGTGATGAATCTGGGCAGGTGCAGCAACTCTTAGGGTCGGTGCTGGATATTACCGATCGCAAAACGGCTGAGGCCAACCTCCAAGCCTCGGAAAACCGATTTGAGGCGATCGCCAACCTCGTTCCAGATCTGCTGTGGGAAAGCGCCCCCAACGAATTCAACAATTGGCACAATCAACGCTGGGGGGACTATACCGGATATCCTAGCGAACAGGCAAATGGTTGGGGCTGGCGAGACTTTATTCATCCAGCGGATTTGGCTAACTGCGCCCGTTATTTCCAAGAGGCGGTTGAAACGGGACAACCCCAGCGCTACGAGCAGCGAATCCGGCGGCATGATGGGGAATATCGCTGGTTTATGGTCAACCTTATGCCCATCCAAGACGAGAATGGGCAGGTGATCAATGTTTATGGTGCGTCCACTGACATTCATGAGGAACGGATTGCCCTGGATGTGCTGCGGCAATCGGAAGAACGATACCGCACCCTGTTTGAATCCATGGATGAAGGCTTTGTGGTGCTGGAAGTGATCATGGACGAAGCGGGTGAGTGGGAGGATTTGCTGGTGTTGCAGGTCAATCCCGCTTTTAAGCAGCAGACGGGGATTGCTAATCCTGAAGGATGCAGAGCTACAGAGATTTGGGGCATTCCCAATCCCGTTTGGATTCGGGCCTTCAGTGCTGTGGTGGAAACGGGAGAGTCGGTTCGGTTTGAGCAGGAGGAAGCCACCCTCAATCGCGTTTTTGAAGTCTATGCCTTTCGGTTGGGTGAAGCTGGCAGTCATCGGGTTGGGGTGTTGTTTTCCGATGTTAGCGATCGCAAACAGACTGAACTAGCCCTCCAAACCAGCGAAATGCACTTCCGGCGGGTGTTTGCCTCCAACGTGGTAGGGATGATGTTTACCGATTTCAACGGGCTGATTACCGATGCCAACGATTGCTTTTTGGATATCATTGGCCACAGCCGTGCTGACCTCGACGCAGGCCGGATCAATTGGGCACAAATTACCCCGCCAGAATATGTGGAAGCTGACCAATTGGCGATCGCCCACCTGCGCCGCTGTGGGGAGATTCGCCCCTTTGAGAAGGAATATCTGTGCCCAGATGGTCGCCGCGTTGCCGTCCTGATTGGTGTGGCCCTGCTCTCAGAAACAGACGGTCATTGTGTTTGTGTGGTAGTGGATATTAGCACGCGCAAAGCAGCGGAAGCCGCCCTGAAAGCCAGCCGTGACCATTTGCAAGCCATGTTAGCCGCCTTGCCTGATTTAGTCTTCCACCTCAACCGGGAGGGGCAATATTTAGACTATTATCCCACCGCTTCCGTTGCCGATATCGCTAAAATTACTCGTATCGTTGGCCAAACAATTACAGACGTTTTGCCCTCAGATATTGCCCAAGCCCATCAGCAACGATTGAATCAAGTGCTGCTGAATCAAACCGTTGATATCAGTGAGCAACAGGTATGGTTCGACGGGGAACTGCGCTATGAAGAGGTGCGGGTGGCCCCCTGCGGTGCGGATGAGGCGATGTTTATCATTCGGGATATTAGCGATCGCAAAGCCGCCGAAGTAGAATTGCAACGCACCAATGAAGAACTGGCCCGTGCCACCCGGCTCAAAGACGAATTTCTCGCCAACATGAGCCACGAACTCCGCACCCCCCTCAATGCCATTTTGGGCATGACCGAAGTGCTCCAAGAAGAAGTCTATGGCATCGTCAATGGCAAACAACGGGAAGCCTTGGAGATTGTGGAACATAGCGCCACCCACCTGCTATCCCTGATTAATGACATTTTGGATGTGGCTAAAATTACATCAGGGCAACTCGTTTTAGAACCACATCCCGTTTCCATCGAAAAGTTGTGTCTTTCCAGCCTCAGCTTTGTTAAACAGCAAGCCTTTAAAAAACGCATCCAGCTAAAACAACAGATTCCGCCCCGTCTGCCAGCGATCGCCCTTGATGAAATTCGCATGAGACAGGTGTTGTTGAATTTGCTCTCCAATGCGGTCAAGTTCACCCTAGAGGGGGGAAGCGTCACCCTCTCCGTCACCCTCCTTACACCCGAGGAGCATTCATCCCAACAGCATCAGCTCCGCATTGCGGTCACGGATACGGGCATCGGCATTGCCCCTGAAAATATCGCCAAGCTATTCCAGCCCTTTTTTCAAATTGACAGTGCGCTCAACCGCCAACAAACTGGGACGGGGCTGGGACTGGCCCTCGTCAAACAAATTGTGGAATTGCATGGGGGGCAGGTGGAATTGACCAGCACCCTAGGGGAAGGCAGTTGTTTCACCATTGATCTGCCCTATGAGGTGGAGGCCGGGGCAAAGTTTGCCAGGGAGAGGGCGATCGCCCCCACAACCGTCTTGATTGATCCCGATGAAAGTATCTCCATTGCCGCCGATGCGCCCCTAATTTTGCTAGCTGAAGATAATCCTGCAAATATCGCCACCCTTTCCAGTTATTTACAGGCCAAGGGCTATCGGTTGGTATACGCCGAAAATGGTCAGGAAGCCATTGATCAAGCCTTGGCCCATCACCCCGATGTGATTGTGATGGATATACAAATGCCCGGTGTAACTGGATTGGAAGCGATCCAGCAGATCCGGCAGCAGGACAGCATCCGGGAAACGCTGATCATTGCTTTAACGGCATTAGTAATGGAGGGCGATCGGGAACGATGCTTGGTGGCAGGGGCCGATGGCTATCTCAGCAAGCCTGTCCGACTGCGAGACTTGGATTTCACTATCAAAGCGCTTCTTGCTGAACGTAATCCTGAGTAACCATTGGGCTAAGTGGATATGCCGTTTCTTTTCTCTTTATATTCTCTTTATATTCTCTTTGTGTTTCCGTTATGAATTATGTGTATTTGTTCTTTCTAAATAGTCCATCAATGTAAGCTAGAATGGTAGATTTAGGTTTCTATACTGTTCGGCGGCATCCTTTACTTTTTGCCTGAGGGTTAGGTTTCTAAAGAAGTGTGTTGTTCGGCCAAAAGTTAGCTTCTTTAGAAAAAAAACTAGGATGACCAATACAGATAATTCAGACCAAACCTTTGAAGACCTGCTGGACTACCTCCGGCAGAATCGAGGTTTTGACTTTACGGGCTACAAGCGATCCACGTTAATGCGCCGTGTTCAGAAGCGGATGGCATCCTGCAACATCAAAAGCTTTGCCCTATATTTAGATTTTTTGCAGGTTCATCCCGAAGAATTTCCGTCTCTACTCAACACAATTTTGATCAATGTCACGGCATTTTTGCGGGATCAGGAGGCTTGGACTTTTTTGCTCTCGGAGGCATTGCCTCGGCTGATTGGGTTTAAGGCTCCGACGGCTCCCATTCGGGTGTGGAGTGCAGGGTGTGCATCGGGAGAAGAACCCTACTCCATTGCCATGGGTCTGATGGATATTTTGGGGATGGATCAATTTCGGCAGCGGGTCAAAATCTACGCTACCGATGTGGATGATGAGGCGTTGACCCAGGCCCGACAGGCCAACTATAGGGCGGAGGATCTGGCTAATCTACCCGACGGTTGGCGAGAAACCTATTTTGACCCTATAGGCGATCGCTACGCCGTGCGGCCTGATTTGCGGCGGGGGGTAATTTACGGTCGCCATGATTTGGTTCACGATGCCCCCATTTCTCGGTTGGATCTCCTCATTTGCCGCAACACCCTGATGTATTTTAATGCAGAGACCCAGCGCAACGTTTTGAATCATTTCCACTTTGCCCTGCGGGATGAAGGGTTACTATTTTTAGGAAAGGCGGAAATGTTGCTGACCCACGGCGATCGCTTTGTGCCGATTAATTTATCCCATCGCTTGTTCCGCCGGGTGCCCAGTGGCGATCGCCGTACCGACCTGTTTGCCTTACAGAGCGCCCTCGATCCAGAGGTGGACCCTATGAGAACGGACCCCTTTCAATCCCTCCAGCAGAAAGCCTTTGATGTGGGACTTGAGGCTCAGATTGTGGTGAATGCCGTGCGGGCCTGTTTGCGGGGGCAATCCTATGAACCGGAAACGGTGGTGGAAGCCACCAACCGCCGAGGGCGCACCATCCAGTGTCGGGTGAGTATTCATCCCCTGTTGGGCAGCGAACAGGAACGGTATGGCGTGATTTTGTTGATGGAGGTTTCTGAACTATGAGTCCTATCCCCGATTTAGAAACACAACTGGTTGCCGCCCAAGCACGGCTCCAAGCGTTGACGCACCGGGCCAACGATCCCCATCCAGAGGCGGCCCTGTTGCCGGAGGCGTTGGTGGAACTATCCAATTCCCTGGAGGAGTTGGCGATCGCCATCGAAGAACAGCGTTGCCAAACCGAGGCGCTATATCGTTCCCGTAACGAACTGGAACAGGAGCGCCAACGCTATCAACGGCTGTTTGACTTTGCCCCGGATGCCCACCTCGTGACCGATGCCAATGGCAATCTGCTGATGGCAAACCAGAGCGCCGCAACCTTGCTGAATCTGCGCGATCGCTATGCCGTGGGTAAGCCGCTGGTGATTTTCATCGAGCGGGATAGCCACCCCCTGTTTTACCAATGCCTCGACCAGATACAGCAGACCCTCACCACCATGTCCCAAACCATCGCCGGAGCCAGTATGCCCCTGCTTTTACAGGATCGGTGGTTCCAGATCAAACCCCGCAATGGTGATCCGTTTCCGGCTTCCCTGGCGTTGTCGGGGGAGCGACTGGCCTCTGGAGAGTATCGGCTGCACTGGGCCTTTCGGGATATGCGCGATCGCGCTCGACTGGAGGCGGAACGTGCCCAAGCGGAACGGGACCGCGCCGCCGCCCAAGCCGCCCTAGAACGGCAAAATGGAGTATTGGAGGAACTGGTGCGCGATCGCACAGCGGCACTGGCAGCAGCGGAAGCCCGTCTGCGCCTGTTGCTTGATACCAGCCCCGCCACCACCTACAGTTGTCAGCCAGACGGAGACTTTGCTTGCAACTACATCAGCCAAAACGTGGAAGCGCTCCTGGGCTACACCGCCGCCGAATTTTGCGCTAACCCCAGTTTTTGGCTACAGCACCTCCACCCCGACGATGCCGATGGGATACTGGCCGCCCTGCCCCAATTATTTGAACAGGGGCAGCTCAAATACGAGTACCAGATGCGCCACCGGGACGGCCATTATATTTGGATTCGGGATGAGTTGACCCTGCTACGGGATGGGGCAGGGAATCCAGTGGAAATCGTGGGTTACATAGTGGATATTAGCGAGCAGAAAGCAACAGAACTGGCCCAGCAATCTAGCCGCGATCGCCTCGAAGCCATGATCTCCGCCCTCCCCGACTTGATCTTCCGCGTCAACCGAGCAGGGCAATACCTAGACTTTCCCCAATCTGAATTTACGCCCAACATTTTGCAGCGGGAGGATTTGGTTGGACTCACGTTCACCGAAGGATTGCCCCCAGAACTGGCCCAAGCCCACCAGCACCGCATCGATCAAGCGCTGAATCATCGAACAGTTCATGTAAGCGAACAGCAGGTCGAGATCAACGGCAAGCCACAGTACGAAGAAGTGCGAGTGGCTCCCTGTGGTCAGGATGAAGTGGTGTTTATTATTCGCAATATCACGGAGCGGAAAGCAGCGGAACTGGAGCGGCAACACCTGACCAATCGCCTCACGCTGGCCTTGCAAGCGGGGGCGATTGGGGTCTGGGAGTGGAACGTGGACACTGACGAACTGGTTTGGGATCAGCGACTCTACGACATCTACGGCTTGCAAACCCTGGGGCAATCGACCCCCTATCAGGACTGGCGCGATCGCGTCCACACCGATGACATCGACCAGGTGGAAGCACAACTCCAGGCGCTCCTACGGGGCGAAGCAGAATTTGACCTAGAGTTTCGCATCTGGCGTACCGATGGAGAACTGCGGTGGATACAGGCGATCGCCCTTATACAAGGCAATGGCAGCATACTGGGCATCAACCGCGACATCACCGCCGACAAACAGGCCGCACTCAACCTGAGAACCTATGCCCTAGAGGTGGAAGATCTTTACAACAACGCCCCCTGTGGCTATTGCACCCTGGATACGGACTGCCGCATCACCCAGATCAACAATACCGCGCTGCAATGGCTGAATGCCGAACGGCAGGTGGTGCTGGGTCAGCCCTTCAGCCAATTCATCCCCGCCACCAGTCGTCCCCTATTTGAGGAACATCAATCCCTGCTGATTCAAGCGGGGCAGGTGAAAAAATTCACCGACGAAATATCGCTGCTGGGCCTTGATGGTGGAACCATAACGGTGCTGATTAACCAAACAGTCCAGCAAGATGCAGAGGGCAACGTCACGGGTAGCCGCATCACTCTAACCGACATTCGCCAACGGCTCAAAGCCGAGACCCTGGTGAAGCAGCAGTTGACCCAAGAAAATCTGCTGCGACAGATGAGCGATCGCATCCGCCAGTCCCTCGACCTGGCCACCATTTTTGACACCGCTTGTAACGAAGTGCGTCAGGCGCTTGAGGCGGATCGGGTTGCCATTTTCCAGTTCTATCCCGATGCCAACTACAACGATGGCGAGTTTATTGCCGAATCGATGGCAGGTGATTATCCATCCGTGGTGGAGACAAGGGTTCATGACCATTGCTTTGGTGAAAACTTTGCCAAGCTCTATGCTCAGGGCCGCTACTATGCCGTTGCTGACATTGAATCCGGGGAGCTAACGGACTGTCACGAAGATATTTTGCAGCAGTTTCAAGTGCGGGCCAATTTGGTCATGCCGCTGGTGTTAGGGGAGAGCAACCTTTGGGGACTGTTGTGTGTGCATCAGTGTCGCCAGCCTCGCCCGTGGCAAACCGCAGAAATTGATCTGACCCAACAAATAGCCAGTCAGTTGGCGATCGCCATCAACCAGGCCAGCCTCTATCAGCGCCTCCAAGCGGAGCTAACGGTGCGGCAGCAAGCCGAAGCCCGAATCCAGCGACAGCTAGAGCAGCAGCGCAGCCTCGCCGCCCTCACCGAAACCGTGCGTCAATCCCTAGCCATCAACGATATTCTGGCCACGGCCACCCAGCGGGTCAAGGATCTGTTGCAGTGCGATCGGGTGATCATTTTCCGTCTGTATGCCGACGGTCGCAGTCGCATTGTGGAAGAGGCCGTTTCGCCTGAATTCCCGGCGGTGAAAGATATGCACTGGGAGGATGAAGTCTGGTCAGACGATATTCTGGAGCGCTACTGGCAGGGACACCCCCGCATTATTCCCGATGTGATGGACGACATTTGGACTGATTGCCTGGTGGAATATTCCCAAGCAGGTCAGATCCAGTCTAAGATGGTGGCCCCCATTTTGCAGGAAGCCTACGCCTGGGAACAGAGCCGTTGGGTGGACCCCGTGGACCACAACCAGCTATGGGGGGTAGTGGTGGCCCATGCCTGTGGCGAAAAGCGCGTGTGGCAAGACCCAGAAGCCGAACTGCTCCAACAAATTGCCAATAGTATGGCGATCGCCATTCAGCAAGCCAACCTGTTTGAGAAAGTGCAGGTGGAACTGGGCGAACGGCAACAGGCCGAACAGCAGTTGGAGGAACGCAACCAGCAGCTATTGCTTAGCAACGAAGAACTGGCCCGGGCCACCCGGCTCAAAGATGAGTTTTTGGCCAACATGAGCCACGAACTCCGCACCCCCCTCAACGCCATCATGGGGATGACCGAAGCACTCCAGGCAGAGGTCTACGGCATCGTCAACACCAAACAACTGGAAGTGCTGGGCATTGTTGAAAGTAGCGCCACCCACCTGCTATCCCTGATTAATGACATCCTGGATGTCGCTAAAATTGAATCGGGAACCATCACCCTAGAGCGGGACTATGTCGCTATCCAGCAACTGTGTATCTCCAGCCTCAGTTTTATCAAACAGCAAGCCCTAAACAAGCGCATCCAGTTACATACCCAGATTCCGCCTTTGTTGCCAGATTTATGGGTGGATGCCAT
>JAYKIC010000234.1:0-3958 GCA_035284985.1 Leptolyngbyaceae cyanobacterium | reverse complement strand
ACTCCCCCACTCCCCCACTCCCCCACTCCCCCACCCTCCAACCCTCCAACCCCCCAACCCTCCAACCCATCGCCATCATCGGCATGGCCGCCACAGTCCCCGGTGCGGACAACGTGCAAACCTTCTGGGATAACTTGGTCGCAGGCAAAAACTCCGTCAGCCCCATTTCCCCAGAGCGCTGGCGACGGGAAGCCATCCATGAGAAACCTGGCGGACCCGATACCACCCAGCGGCAAGCCGGATATATGGACAACATTGCCGAATTTGATCCGTTGTTCTTTGCCATTTCCCCCCAAGAAGCCGAATGGATGGACCCGCAACAGCGGTTATTTTTGCAACAGGCTTGGCGAGCCTTAGAAGATGGTGGCTATAATCCGCGATCGCTCAAAGGCAAATCCTGCGCGGTTTTTCTCGGCTGTGCTCCCACCAGCTACGGGGTCAAAGAAGGGGAACACACGGGCTATGGTCCCTATTCCATGACCAATAGCTCCGCCATCCTATCCGCCAGAATTTCCTATTTCCTCGACCTGAAAGGCCCCAGCATTCCCATCAATACCGCCTGTTCCTCATCCCTGGTCGCCATTCATCTGGCCTGTGAACAACTGCGTTCCGGCCAGAGCGAAATGGCCCTAGCGGGTGGCACCTCCGCCCTGATTGGCCCCAGCTTACACCTGGGCCTGGGTGGAGCCGGAATGTTATCCCCCGATGGAGTCTGTAAAGCCTTTGATCAGGGGGCGAACGGTTTTGTATTGGGTGAAGCGGTGGGGGTCGTGGCCCTCAAACCCCTGGCCACTGCCCTAGCGGATGGTGATCCGATTCACGGGGTAATCCTCGGTTCAGCCATGAATCAAGACGGCAAAACCAACGGCATCATGGCTCCCAACGGACCCTCCCAAACCCGATTAATTGAGTCGGTGTACCGTCAATTCCAGATCGATCCCAACACCATCACCTACCTCGAAGCCCACGGCACAGGTACCCAACTGGGAGACCCGATCGAAGTCAACGCCCTGGATGCCGCCTACAAATCCTTTACTGACCGCACCCAATATTGCGCCATCGGTTCGGTTAAAACCAACATTGGCCACACCAATACCGCTGCGGGAGTTTGTAGTCTAATCAAAACCCTGCTGTGTCTAAAGCACAAAAAACTAGTTCCATCTTTACATTACGCTCAACCCAACGAGAATATCCAGTTTACCCAGACTCCGTTTTACGTCAATACCGAGGTTAAAGATTGGTCAGGGGATCAAGCAGGAATTCGGCGGGCGGCGGTGAGTTCCTTTGGCTACAGTGGTACCAATGCCCACATGGTGGTGGAAGAATTTGTGGACCCACGCCCCCCAACGGTCGAACAGCGGCAACCCGTGCTAATCGTCTTGTCCGCCAGAAATCAGGACCGTTTGAAGGCGATCGCCCATCACCTAGCGGCCCATTTGCAGCGGTCGGACTTCAACCCCGATGGCTCCATCACCGTGGCAGATGTGGCCTACACGCTTCAGGTGGGACGGCATGGCATGGCCGAACGACTAGCATTTGTAGCGGATAGCTTCCCGTCTCTCATCCATCAACTTACTGATTTTGTTAACGGAAACGGTAATGGTAACGGTAATGGTAATGGGAGCGATCGCTATCAAGGCCATGTCAAATCGGCTGGGGATCAAAATCATCTATTACTAGAAGGAGAAGCGGGTCAAGCCTTTATTGATACCATTCTCAAACAACGGGATTATCGAAAATTGGCGGCATTATGGGTAACTGGCACTGACTTCGATTGGACCTTACTCTATGGCAACCCTCGACCTCGCCGCATTTCCCTCCCCGGTTATCCCTTTGCCCGTGACCAGTATTGGCTCGATCCAGCCGCGTTCATGCCAGGGAATCTCCCCACCCCTGTACGGACAACGCCCCCGTGCTTGTCCCCACCCACCCACCCACCCACGACTGAAGCTGAAGCTGGAGCTGAAACTAAGGCCAGTGCGGGCACTGAACCTGAAATGGCGTTAATGACCTTTGCCGAGGTTTGGCAAGCCCAGCCCCGGCAGCATTCACCCCAGCCGATCCGCTATGGCAATTTGGTTTGCTTCCTGTCCCAGCCCGACCATCAACAGGAAATCCGTCAGGCAATGCAGGCGCTTGACCCAGAAATCCAGATGATTTTCATTGGCCAAGGGGAAACCTATAGCCAAGCATCAACCCATACTTATACCGTGAATCCGGCGGAGGTTCAGAGCTATCGCCATGGATTGGCCCAGATTGAACAAGCGCATGGGGCGATCGCCACAATCCTTTATCTATGGCCGCTTGAAGATAGCCGTTGGCGAGTTGATGCCTCCCCCATCGTTTACACTTTGCAAGCCCTGGCCACCAGTGGGCTGAAGCCATCGCGGTTCTTGCTGGTCTCTGCGTTTACCACCGGATTAGAGCGCTGTTATCTGGAATCGTGGATAGGTTTTGAGCGATCCTTAAAGTTGATTATGCCCGGTCTGCAAGTGACGGGCCTGTATCAGGATCAAGCCGCACTAGGGCAACCCCGATCGATGGCGGATTGGGGTCAAACGATTTTCGCAGAACTGCAAATACCCAACCCCCAAACCGTGGTGATTGAGCAAGGTCAACGCTTCGCCTGCCAGATTCAACCCACCACCCTGGCAACACCGCAGCCATCAGATAGCAGCGCCATCAAACCGGGGGGAACCTACCTAATTACAGGGGGCTGTGGCGGTTTGGGGTATTTAGTGGCCCAACACTTAGCCGAAGCGATCGCCCCAGTGTCCAGTCAGTCGATTCAATTAATTCTGACCGGGCGATCGCCCCTCAACGCCGCCATCCAAAGCAAACTGACCCATCTGCAACACCTGGGAGCCAAGGTTTACTACATTCAGGCGGACATGGCGGATGGGATTGCCATGGAAACCGGATTAGCCCAAGCCCGGAAGAATTTTGGCCCGATTCACGGAATTTTCCACATTGCTGGGGTGGCTGCCAGTGCCCTGATTACCGATAAGGCGATCGCCGCCTTTGACCAGGTATTGCGGCCCAAAATTGCCGGAACCTTATTGCTCGATGAACTGTGCCAGGATCAGCCCCTCGATTTTGTCTGCTACTTCTCCTCCTCTGCCGCCATTTTGGGAGACTTCGGAGCCTGTGATTATGCGATCGCCAACCGTTTCCAAATGGCCTACGCCACCTATCGCCAGCAACAGCGAGGCCAGTATCCCGGCAAAACCCTCGTGATCAACTGGCCCCTATGGCAAGACGGCGGCATGGGATTCACCAACGATGCCAGCACCGCCATGTACTTACGCTCCAGCGGCCAACGGGCACTGACCACCCCAGAAGGATTAGCCATTCTCGATCAAATCCTGACCCAGACCCAAACCCAACATCTCGTACTAGTCGGACAACCCAACCGAATTCACCGCTTCCTAGGTCTCACCCAACCCCCAACGGAAGCATCCCCGTTCGCCCTCACCCTAAATCTCTCTTCTCAGGAGAGAGGGACTTCAATCCAGTTCCCCTTCTCCCCCAGTGAGAAGAGGCTAGAGGATGAGGGGCATGAGTCCCCCACCCACTCACCCACCCACTCCCCCACTCCCCCACCCACCCACTCCCCCACCCACTCCCCCACCCGCCCCGAACTCCGAGGCTTAACCCTAGAACAATCCGTGCTATGGGACTTGAGGAATATCATTACCCAGCAACTCAAAGTCCCCAGAGAACAATTAGACTCGGACACCAATTTTGCAGACTTTGGCTATGATTCCATTAGTTTATTGGACTTTGCCACCCGCTTAAGTCAGCATTTTCAGCTCAACATTACCCCAGCCCTCTTTTTCGGCCATTCCACCCTAGAACAACTCAGCCAATATTTCCTCAAGGACCATCTTGATAAAATCCAGAAACTTTACCAAGAACCCACCCACCCACTCCCCCACTCCCCACTCCCCACTCCCCA
>JAYKIC010000233.1:0-4368 GCA_035284985.1 Leptolyngbyaceae cyanobacterium | reverse complement strand
GTAACGCGGACATGCTGAAGGCATTGAAGCAGGGCGCAGTTGTGTGCAACATCGGTCACTTTGATAACGAAATTGACACGGCATTCATGCGTAAGAATTGGAACTGGGTAGAAGTGAAGCCCCAGGTACACCAAGTTTACCGGAGCGATGATCCCCAGGATTTCTTGCTGCTGTTGTCAGAAGGTCGTTTGGTGAACTTGGGTAATGCCACTGGTCACCCCTCTCGAATTATGGATGGTTCCTTTGCCAACCAGGTATTGGCCCAGATATATCTCTATGAGCGCAAGTTTGCCGATCTACCTGAGGCAGAGAAAGCAAAAGCGTTGACGGTTCAAGTTCTACCCAAGCAATTGGATGAGGAAGTGGCCCGTTACATGGTTGAGGGATTTGGAGGGGTGCTGACTCAGCTCACGCCCGATCAGGCCAAGTACATCAACGTATCGGTGAACGGTCCCTTTAAGTCGAATGATTACAAGTACTAAATTCGCCTAGGCTCTGAGCCTGATGCTGACGGGCAAGTTGCTGATCACTAGTGACTGACTATGCAGTGACAACGGCGTTTACAGACTGGAACCCCGGTTTCTTGTAGAAATCGGGGTTCTGGACTCTCTTTCAAACAGAGCCAGTATTTTTCTCCCATTATTACCCACCCATCCACTTCACCCCACCTATCCACTTCACCTCATCCATTCACCCACCAGCCCATGAACACCCTCACCCTTGCCCAAATTGCCCAATACCGCTCCAGGTTGTCGGATAGTGAAGAGGCGTTACTTGCACTGGAAATGCTGGAAGATTGCGAAGGCGATTTGGAAGATGCGGCGATTTCCATCGCGTTGCAAGTGGGGCAAGAACCCGATCGCTCCGATCTTTGGCTGGATGGGTTAGCAAAACGATGGCGTACCGTGATCTGTGAACACAATATTTACGAATCTCTTCATCAGCTTGACTTGAAGAGGGCGATCGCCCTTTTCACTGAGCAGGCTCCCTTACCGTTGAAGTTAGCGGTGCTGGTTACAATCTATGTGTTGGAATATGGCCCAGAAACGTTTTGCCAACCCCTCCAAGAAAAACTAGAGTAGACAGCGTAGATCCAAAATGTAGATCCAAAATACTGAATAACGCTTTACCGCAAAACTATCCGGATTGGGCTTGCGGAAGGTTGTAATGACAGCACAAAGTAACACTAGTCATGAAATCATCATTTGCTTGCTTGCGACCATTTCCAATCATCCTTCTGTTTGCAGTGATCCTTGGCCCCGTCATTAACCGATCCGTTCAGGCCATAGCCTTGTCCCCGGTTCAAGGCGGGAGTGTCACAACGGCTTTCCCCATCGACCAGGGAAGAGGGTTAGGGATAAATGATAGAACGATTCTGGCCAAGGTGGTGGCCCAAGCAAGGGATGAATCAAGCCCTACGGAGTCAGATGAGTCCCTGGCCAATATGGATGAAGTGAAATCCTCTGGCTGGTGGATGTTGTGGTTTCTGGGCCTGCCCTTGCTGATTCTGGTGATTGGGTGGGTGTTATCGAAAGAGGACTCCCATGGAGAAATAGGGGAATCTGAGAAGGCTGAGGATGGGATGTTACCAGCCTTAGCGGCGGGCAACGATCGCCGTCCATTGCCCACCGCTAATCCAATGGCAAATCCGGTGGCGAATCTGGTCTTGGGCCTAGTCTCTAATCCAGTGCGGGGCCATGCTGAACCAACGGCGGCGATCGCCTCTCCCCATCTGTTACCCTCTTGGTTGCCCAGCCAATTAGTGTTAATCCCGGAAGTGGGCCAAACCGTGGGAATTTACTGGCAAGTCACCTCAGAGACAAAAGCTGCGTTCCGCCAGCAGGGGGGGGAGCGGTTGGTATTGCAGGTGTACGATGTCACCAATATTGACCCGCGCCAGGAAAAACCCCACAGTGTGCAGCAGTTTGATTGTGATGAAACAACGTCCGAGTTAAGGGTCACGGTGCCGTTGGTTAATCGGTGTTACCTCGCTGATCTGGGTTACATCACCCGCGATGGGCAATGGTTACGCCTTGCCCATTCTGCCCCCACATCTGTTGTCGATGAGGGTGATCCGGCTGACCGTGGGTCTGACTCCTTAGGACAAATGGATGACCTGCTGGTGCTGGTTCCCGTGGATACGCCCAACGGACAAACCCGTTCCGCAGCGGTTGCTCATCCTGCTGATACCAATGGCAATAGCGGCAGCATGGAGCGCGCGATCGCCCCCCTCGCTGGATCAGAGACCGAGGTTCCAACCTCAGATGCATTCCCTAGTCAGCCCCCAACCCCCATCTGGATCGCCGCTAGTAATTGGGGCACCGTCCATATCTGGTGGGAATTGCCGGAGGCGATCGCCACTTTTCTACAACAGCAGGGAATTCAAACCCTTGAGCTATTACTCCACGATGTGACCTGGATTGACCTAAATACTTGCCCCCCCCATCACACGGAACAGGTGCAATGTGACGTGATGGAACGCGATCGCACCCTTCCTATTTGGGCCACTGACCGCGATTATCTGGCCGAATTGGGATACACCGATGCCCAGGGTCAATGGGTGCGGCTGGCACAATCAACCCACATCGGCATTGCCGCGCCTTAACCTTAGCGCAGTCACTTGGCTAGAATTCGGCAGAGCAACGTGGCAGAGCAACGTGGCGACACCTGAGCCACTATTCCCCATGCCCCCCAGCCTCAGCGTAGGCTTTGGGCACCAGATAGAGAAACAACGTCCACCAAGCCAATATGAGGACACTCAAGGGAATCACAATCCACAGGCGATGACTCAAGATCCACGCTACGGTGGGCAGCATCAGCCCGGTCAAAATAATGGACCAGGGTTGGCACCACCACGGTTTGCTGGCCCATAATGATGGCGGAGTAGACGGTGAAGGATGGTTCATGGCGATCGCACGGTTCCTAAACGCGGCATCTAAACACGGATATTGCAGACTAGGCTTGAATAAAATAATGGTACAGATTCCTGGCCCCAATAGAACAATCCTCCAAGGGCTTGCACCATTTTCTATGATGAAGACTTGCTAAGAATCATCATCCCTATTCATGAGCAGGGCTAGTATGCAGAGCAAGTCCCTCAAATTGTAAATCTCATCGGATTCGTCTGGCAGAGGTAAAATGAGCAGAAATCAATTGGAAGTACGAATATGTGGTCTCCAAAGAAGTGGAAACCATGCCATTATCGAGTGGATTATCAATCAACATCAAGGCACAAGAATTTGTTTCTTGAACAATGTCCGCCATGGCAACCATAACCCATTTGATACCTCAGAACAAATCCTAGTTCACAACTTTGAAGAATTCCCCAAAGGCAAAATGGAAGAAGTGACCGAGGCATTGAAAACAGCCTCCAAAGATCTTCTGATTTATTCATACGAAGATGATAGGCGAAAAATAATCAATAATGAGAGTTTTTGGAACAGCGTATACTCCCCTGAATTTGAACAAGAACGTCAATCGTACTTAGGAGATAGCGCTAAATTTATCGACATCTTAATCGTGCGCGATCCCTACAACTTCTTTGCCAGTCGTTTAAAGAGAATTGATGGTCTCACTGGGGTAAAAGATATCGGATTCATTATTAACTCTTTAAAAGAAATCATGAGGGAAGCAATTCAAATTGAAGCTGATCCAAATGGAACAAACTTAGTGATTAAGTATAATCAATGGTTTTCTGATAAACAGTATCGCAAGAGCTTATCTGAACAACTTGGCGGTAAGTTTGATGACTCTAGTTTGGATCAAGTTTCATCGGTAGGCGGTGGCAGTTCCTTTGATGGCACCCGCTTTAATAGCAAGAAAAAACTAAAGCTTCAAGATCTGTGGCACAAGCGAGAAAAGCTGTTAAGACCGGAAACTTATCAGCGATTACGGGATTATTGGGATCGACTTTTTCTAAATGGTGCAAGGGATATGAAAGTAATGGAACGATGGAAAAATATTGAGGATGAACGCATGGAAAAAATCCTTACAGATCCAGATATTGCTGAATTATCCAAACAATTATTTGGGGATCTCCTAAAGGTGTAATGTTGCTCAAAGAATGTCGCCCAAAAATTCTGTCAAAAAATTCCGTCAAAAAGATAAATCAGCTATACAGAGGGAAAGAGGATGATTAAACCATGACTAGTTATGGAAATTTGCCAGCATCTCTAGATGATGTTGAATTACCGCAGGTATTACCACCAATTGTTCTGATAGCCTTTACTCGTCCCGATTTACTACAGACCGATTTAAAAGCCATCGGGCAGCAGTCCCTATTACCATCTAAGATTATTGCTTTTGTGGATGGTGCTAGAAATGCAGATGATCAACCCCTAATTAAGGACTGCATACTCTTACTCAAAG
>JAYKIC010000232.1:0-4085 GCA_035284985.1 Leptolyngbyaceae cyanobacterium | reverse complement strand
TATAGCCATCTATTTAAACCTATAAGTCAGAGTTTGAATACTGATGAGGAATCATAAAGCGATCGCTATTTGATGGGGATCAAAGCGGTGTTATTCTCTATGCATAGACTTAAAGCTATTAATTTTTGTAGACAATAGAAATAGGTCTATAAACACTTAAAACTGCTGTTCCATTGATTGCTGTTCATGCAAATTACGAATCGAATTAACTTTGGAAATTTGCAAGGTGATATATTTGGCGGGATCACCGCCGCGATTATTGCCCTACCCATGGCACTTGCCTTTGGGGTCGCCTCTGGAGCCGGGGCTGCTGCCGGACTTTGGGGTGCCGTACTCGTCGGCTTTTTCGCCGCCTTGTTTGGTGGGACTCCCACCCTAATTTCTGAACCGACAGGACCGATGACAGTGGTCATGACCGCTGTTATCGCCAATTTAACGGCTTCTAATCCCGAAAACGGCCTAGCCATGGCCTTCACCGTGGTGATGATGGCCGGGATCTTCCAGATCATTCTGGGAACCCTGCGGTTGGGGCGCTATGTTACGTTAATGCCCTACACCGTCATTTCCGGCTTTATGTCTGGTATTGGGATTATCCTGATCATTTTGCAAATGGCTCCCTTCTTGGGCCAAGCCAGCCCTGGAGGCGGGGTGATTGGTACGCTGCGGGCGATCCCGGAGTTGTTAACCAATATCAACCCAGCGGAAACAGGATTGGCTCTGTTCACCGTTGCCATTCTTCTATTTACCCCAACTCGATTGAAGAAGTTTGTCCCCCCCCAACTGATTGCTTTGGTTGCGGGGACGGTTATTTCTCTGGTTCTTTTCCCTGGTCTTGATATTCGCCGCATTGGTGAAATCCCCATGGGACTGCCCAGTATGCAGGTACCGACTTTTAGCCCTGATCAACTGCAACTCATGGTAGTTGATGCAGCGGTGTTGGGAATATTGGGTTGTATCGATGCCCTGTTGACCTCTGTGGTAGCGGATAGCTTGACCCGCACCGAGCATGATTCCAACAAAGAACTGATTGGTCAAGGGTTGGGTAATCTGGCTTCAGGCTTATTTGGCGGTATTGCTGGGGCCGGGGCCACGATGGGTACGGTTGTCAATATTCAAACGGGGGGCCGCACAGCCCTCTCTGGTTTGACCCGTGCCTTTATCCTGGGCATTGTGGTTTTGGGCGCAGGAAATTTGACATCGGTGATTCCCATGGCGGTGCTAGCGGGAATTGCGCTGAAAGTTGGGATTGACATTATTGACTGGAGTTTCTTGAAGCGTGCCCATGAGATTTCGGTCAAAGGGGCGTTGATTATGTATGGTGTGATTGCCCTAACCGTACTGGTGGATTTGATTGCTGCGGTGGGAATTGGGGTGTTCATTGCGAATATTCTCACGATCGATCGCCTCAGTCAGCTTCAGTCCCAGTCCGTTAATGCCATTACCGATGCGGATGATGCCATCGACTTGGATGAAACGGAGCAGAAACTGCTGGATCAGGCGGATGGTCGGGTGCTGCTGTTCCACCTGAGTGGTCCCATGATTTTTGGGGTGGCTAAGGCGATTAACCGGGAACACAATGCCGCTAAGGATTGTGATGCGCTGGTGCTGGATTTGAGCGATGTGCCTCATATTGGTGTCACTTCTTCCTTGGCGGTGGAAAATGCGATTAACGAAGCGTTGGATAGCGATCGCCACGTTTTCCTCGTCGGGGTGACAGGCCAAATCCGTCGTCGATTTGAGCGGATGGGCATTTTTGGACGCCTGCCTGCGAGTCACTCGGTATCCAGTCGGCTGGAAGCACTGCAACAAGCCGTGTCCCTTGTCAGCCAGGATAAGGTGTCTTCTGCTACCGATCAGCTAGAGCCATCCTTTCGCCAAGTTTAGATCCCCTAACGGCGTGGTCGGTTTCACTGACTGTTCCGTTCATCAGGAAATGCAGTGAGGCAAGATTTCCTGTTCATCGCTATTGAAGAGAAGCCATTGCAAGACATAGATTAGGAGGTAGATATGGTTTCGTTTAACTTTTGGATGTTATTTGATCCCGTGCGATCGCTCCCGTTTGCCCCCTGGAGCCTGAAGCTAACATCCCTGTTGGGAGCCACCCCACTGCCCGCCGATATTCCCTTCCGGGAAGTGTCCACGACCGATGAAGCCCCTTTGCTTTTGGCTGGGGTATTGCTCAGCCTAGTGGTCGTCTATTTTGCTAGCAAATTGGGTGGGGAAATTGCCCGTAGGGTCAACCTGCCTCCCGTTTTGGGAGAACTCGTGGGTGGGGTGCTGGTCGGGGTATCGGCCTTTCATTTGCTCATGTTCCCCGAAAGTGGGGCCACCGCAGCAGACTCAGCCTTGATGCCGATTCTTCAGCTCATCAGCGGCGGAACCCTGAGTCCTGAAACCCTTGAATCCGTATTTAGCAGTCAAACTGAAGTGCTAGAAGTGCTGGCGGAGTTAGGGGTCATTATTCTGTTATTTGAAATTGGGCTGGAATCCGATTTACGGGAGCTGACCAAGGTGGGCTATCAAGCCGCATTGGTTGCTGTGGTTGGGGTATTGGTTCCCTTTGCTGGGGGTACGGTTGCCCTGATTGCCCTGTTCCATACTCCGACCATTCCAGCAATTTTTGCAGGGGCGGCCTTGACCGCAACCAGTATTGGCATCACGTCTAAAGTTCTGTCTGAATTGGGCCGTCTTAAGTCCAAAGAAGGACAGATTATCGTTGGAGCAGCAGTTATCGATGACGTTCTAGGCATCATTGTTTTAGCAGTGGTGGCTAGCCTCGCCAAGACGGGTGAGGTGGATGTGATGAATCTGGTTTATTTAATGGTCAGCGCCTCTGCTTTCCTCTTAGGGTCGATTTTCCTGGGTAAGTTTTTCAATCAGGCATTTGTGGCGATCGCCGACAAGCTCCAGACTCGCGGTAAGTTAATCATTCCTGCCCTGGTATTTGCTTTCCTCATGGCCTTCCTCGCTAACGCCATTCACCTAGAAGCCATTTTGGGAGCCTTCGCCGCTGGATTGGTTCTTGACGAAACCGACAAACGCAAGGAACTGGATCAGCAGGTTCTGCCGATTGCCGATATTCTGGTTCCCATTTTCTTTGTGACCGTGGGTGCGAAAGCGGATTTAACTGTCCTCAACCCTGCGATCGCTGAGAACCGAGAGGGATTGGTGATTGCGACGGTGCTGATTGCGATCGCCATCATCGGTAAATTGGTCACAGGTTGGGCCGTATTCGGTCAACCGGGCATCAATCGCATGGCAATCGGAGTCGGGATGATTCCCCGAGGTGAAGTCGGCCTGGTATTTGCAGGGATTGGAGCCGCCAGTGGCGTACTCGATAAGCCCCTTGAAGCGGCCATCATTACCATGGTGATTCTGACCACCTTCCTGGCACCGCCGTTCCTCCGCTATGCCTTCCAAGCTTCTCCTGAGGACGTAGGACCAGACGGGACAGTAGAGAGTGCGGCAATCACTTCTGCCAGTGAAACACCGTAGTTCTAAGCGTTTAACCGTGGCAGCTACGGATTTATAAACCAACAAAAAGGCGACTACTTTGTGTGGTCGCCTTTTCGCTTACATTTTGTTTAGGGCAATGGGGGTAAAAACTCACATATTCTCTGTAGCAGAATCATTGCAGCCCATACCCCATCACCAGCTAAGGCGTGGAGCCAGCCCCTAGCCCCTAAAGCAATCGTAGGATGAAGGGATAGCGGAACGGCTCACGTCCATCGGAAATGGTGTAGGTCAGCGCCCAAACCGTGAAGCCCCAGTGCCACAGAAAGCCGACAGGCACTAGCAGCCAGCCCACCAAAAGCCAACACAATAACCCAATTACAACCCCCCAAAACCAGACGTTGAATGAAAAGTTAATGGCTTCCTTGGCGTTCTCTCGCACAATGGGATCGTCAGAGATCAGCCAAATCGTAATGGGAACCCCCACGGAAAACATCAGGGTACTGAAAAAGATGGACCCGTGGGATAGGGCTGAGAGTAATTTACGCTTGCCGGAAACTGGGGTGGTGGTGGTGATATCGTTAGGTTGATTGAACGTCATGGGCATTCCCCTCACAATATAGAGTGGTTAT
>JAYKIC010000231.1:0-7791 GCA_035284985.1 Leptolyngbyaceae cyanobacterium | reverse complement strand
TCTCCACAACTAGCGAACCGCACAACCAGAAATGTTACATTCTGACAGTGCAGGGAAACAAACTGTAATTGACCGGATTTTATTACGTTTTTCAAACAGAGTCTAGTCAAATGGGTAAAATCTATTACTTTGGTGAGTTTATCAGACTAGGGAGCATAGCTTAAGCAAATAAAATCTTGACAAAGTGGTAAAAATGAACTATTTTGAGTCCCAAGAGAGTGACTGAAGACTGATAAGCGCTAGAAATTTGAGAAAATTCTTAAGATTGTTGCGGGGACGGTAATCACCTCTCAAGATGAAGATAAAGAGTTGCAAAATATTCAGACTTAGAATAGGGGCCGCAGCATAAAAGACAAAGGTCACAGAACTAAGATCACAGAACTAAGATCACAGAATAAAGATGGCAGAATATAAAGTAAGTGAGAGCGGATATGGGAGTGCAACACCAATGCACTAAGCCAAACGTACTTGTTCATACCAACCCTTTGATCTGATAGGACTATATCCTAGGATTAGTCGTACATAGTGTAGCGTGGTGTGCTTTACTACATAACCCATTTAATACTTAACGGATTGTAAATTTCTATAGGAATAGCCAGGATAGTTAAGCGTAGGGAGGATACGTTGACATGAGCTTAAACGTTGTGAATCTTGTAGGTCGTGCTGGCATCGATCCAGATGTTAAGTACTTTGAGTCAGGTAGCGTAGTCTGCCGCCTCACCCTGGCTGTCGATCGAGGCCGGAAAGATAGTCCACCAGACTGGTTTGAGGTCAAGTTATGGGGTAAGCAAGCGGAAGTCGCCGCTAACTGGGTCCGTAAAGGCAAGCTCTTGGGCATCACAGGCACTCTCCAAATTGAGCAGTGGCAAGATCGCAACACTGGGCAGCCCCGATCTAAGCCCGTCATCAGAGCCAGTAATCTTAAGTTACTGGGTTCAAAGCGCGATGATGAAGCATCGATGAGTAGTTATGAAGAATTTTAACTCTATTTGATCATGCTAGTATCTGCCAATAGTTTAGCGTTACAAGGTCTAACTGTTGGCCGCTATTTCCTCTAGCTCCATCCAGCGCTCGGTGGCGGTGTCGATTTCCAGGGTGAGCTGGGCTAACTGGGTGGAGAGGGTTTCTACCTGAGTATAGTCGGAAGGTGGGTTGCCGTATAGCTGCCGCTCAACTTCCGCTTTTTCAGCTTCTAGTTCTGGAATTTTCGCTTCTAGCTGTTCGAGTTCGCGTTTTTCCTTGAAGGATAATTTACGAGGGCGGGAGGTTTGTTTGGGCTTGTGGGAAGGGGTGGAAGGTGTTGGGGAAGGAGATGGAACCTTAGACTGACTGGGAGACGGGGCCTGTTCACGGTTAGCGTCCAATTGGCGGGACTTAAACTCTAGGTACATTGAGTAGTTGCCCGGATACTGGCGCACCACACCGTCCCCTTCAAAGGCAAAGATGCGGTGAACCACTCGGTCAAGAAAATAGCGATCGTGAGACACCGTAATCACGCAGCCGTTAAAATTTTCTAAGTATTCTTCCAAAATTGATAGGGTTTGGACATCCAAATCGTTGGTTGGCTCATCCAAAATTAAAACGTTGGGGGCACCCATTAAGACTCGCAACAGAAATAGGCGACGTTTTTCTCCCCCGGATAGTTTATGAATAGGGGCATATTGTTGATTGCCCGGAAACAGGAAGCGCTCCAGCATTTGGGATGCGGTAATCTTGGAACCATCAGCAGTTTCGACAAATTCCCCTTCTTCTTTGATGTAGTCAATCACCCGTTCGTCATCATGGAGGGCGGCTTGGAGATCATCGGAGTGTTGGTCAAAGTAACCGATGTGGATGGTGCTGCCGATTTTGACACTACCGGAGTCAGGCTCTAGCCGCTGGGTAATTAGATCCATCAGGGTGGTTTTACCAGCACCGTTACCGCCGATGATACCGACACGATCGCTCGGTGTAAATTCGTAGGTAAAGTCTTGGATGAGGGTGCGATCGCCATACCGCTTACTCACCTGATTCACCTCAATCACCATTTTGCCAATGCGGCGACCAGGGGTAGAAATTTCCACCTTACCCTGAGCCTGCTTAAATTCCTTATTTTTCAGGTCTTCAATCCGATCAATTCGCGCTCGTTGCTTCGTACTTCGGGCTTTTGGTCCCTGTTTCAACCACTCCAGTTCCCGCCGCAGAATTCCCGCATGTTTTTTCTGGCTGCTGAGGGCCGAGTCTTCCTGGGCCACTTTCTTCTCCAGATAGTAGGAATAATTGCCGCTGTAAGTATACAAATCCCCCCGATCAAGTTCAATGATGCGATTAGTGACTCTATCCAGAAAATAGCGATCGTGGGTAATCAGCAGCAGCGTTCCCCGAAACTGTCCCAGATAATGCTGCAACCATTCCACCGATTCCGCATCCAGGTGGTTCGTCGGCTCATCCATCAGCAACACATCCGGATCGGCCAACAGCGCCGCCGCCAACGCCACCCGCTTGCGATAACCACCCGACAGATCCCCCACCCGTGCGCCAAAATCATCAATCCCCAACTGACTCAGGACAATTTTGGCATTGGTTTCCACGTCCCATGCCGCCATAGCATCCATTTTTTCCGTCACAGCGGACAATTGAGTCATCAATCGGGTCATGTCATCCGGGTGCGCCTTGGCCATCCGATGGGACAAGTCTTCATATTCCCGCACTAGGGCCATCTGCTCTCCAGCATCAGCAAAGACCTGCTCTAAGACGGTATGGTCTTCATCCACATCCGGTTGTTGGGGCAAATACACCACACGGGCATTGGGATTGATTTGTACCTCCCCGCTATCAATTGGTTCCAGTCCGGCCAGCATTTTGAGTACGGTGGACTTGCCTGATCCGTTTGTTCCAATGACCCCGACTTTATCCGCGTCCTCTAAACTAAAACTGGCACCCTTAAGGATTTCTTTGATTCCAAAATCTTTTTTAACTGATCGCCAAGTAAAAATACTCATAGCAGGTGAAATATGCAACGTTGCGGACTAGAAAGTGGGCATGGAAAATGGTCAACGGAGCACAACCCTACGGATATTGGGGCGGACAATCATGCAACCGGGGCGTTAAGAAGGGAAAGAGCTGCTGCTTTTCCGCTGGATCTAGCGCTTGAACGGTTTGAATATTGCGTTCCGGGATTTGCTCTGGATTGGGATAATTCGCTAGGGCTAAACTGACGCTATGTTCCCGCAAAATGTGCAGAATGGGGTAGGGAGAACAATTGGTCAGGTTTTCAGGATCACCATATTCAGTGCCGTCAAAACGATAGGAGGGATGAAAACTGGCAATTTGATAGTCACCGTCCCAACCAAACTCTTGCAATAACAAATCAGCCAGGGTTAAAAATTCATTATACGCTTCAAAATCCGGAAACAAGTAGGGCAGGACCAATAAGCTCGTATCCAAAATATCGGGATGGATACGATCCAATAGGGCCAGTTCAGCGTGTAAGTCGGTGAGGAGTTCTTGTTCGGTACGAGCATCACTGACTCGAATTCTCAGTTGATCCTTGCGCCAGGGTTCAATTACGAAGGGACATAGATTCAGGCCAATAACGACTTGCTCTAACCATTGCCGGACTCCTTGCACAATTTGCGATCGCTCCAGTTCTTCTGCCATTGTTTCAGTTACCCTGAGATTGTTTAACTCATTGGTGTCATACATCTAGGCAAAACCTATTTCCTGAAGATGCAGGGGAATTATTTCCCCCAAGATCATATTAGCGGGTTTGAATCACTTCCCACTCACTGCAAGTTATAACAATGGTATTCCGTAATGGCGATATTTCAGGATAATTATAGACCCAGTGCCCTATTCTTTTTCAGAAAAAAGATAATCCCTGGTTTCTATCCTCAATTTTTTGGACCATGAGTGATTCAAGCTTCCCTCAACAGCAGCAGCCCCCCAATCCTGATGGCAGGGGTGGCGATCGCCATCACAGGGTTGGGAAAAGACAGGGGGAAAGCATCTCAACCGCACCCCCACCCGGTAATCCCCACGAGGCAGCACTCATGGCGATCATTTCTCCCTGGCAACACCGCCTCGCCCAGGAACTAGAACCAATCCTCTCCCATGCAACACCAAGTCCCCAACATAGCACTCCATTCGATCCCATCCACCTCAACCGGATGATCAATCTCATCATGATCCGCTTACTCTGGTTGAGCCTATGCGAACACCAAGGCATGATCCCCAAAGGTAGCCTGATCCATTGCAGTCACCACCCCCATGCCCACCAGCGCTGTTGGCAGTGGTTCCAGCAATTGAATTCAGCCAGTCATGATTTACCTCAAGCTGGGAACACCCACCCCTGGATCAGAGATGCCGTATTTCAACCCATGCTGTCCCAGTTTATCCATATATCTGAACATTTATCCGGCTACTGTCACCATCAAAACGCGCCCGTTCCAGAAGCAATCTTGGGAAAAGTGTACGAATATCTATTGGCCAAACCACTGGCTAAATCCGATCACCAACCAGGACCGTCGCCCCTTTCCTCCGCAGAGGCGAAGAAAGCGCTGGGAATTTACTACACCCCAGCGATGGTGGTGGAGAATATGGTGGAGCAAACCGTGGGTCGATATTGCCGTCATGTTTCCCCCTGTGCAACCAATCCAATCACTATTTTGGACCCCGCCTGTGGATCGGGGGCGTTTTTGACCGTCGCCTACCGTCGCCTACTAGGGTGGTATCGTGACGCTGATTATCCAGAAACCGCCCTCGAAATTTTGCAACGACATATTTACGGAGTCGATTTAGATCCCCAAGCGGTGGAACTGACCCGATTGTCGCTGCTGTTGATCCTGGGTAGCACCGATCCGGCCTCTTTACAATCCCATCAGGTGGATCTCAGCGCCAATATTCAGTGGGGCAATGCGCTAATTGATATTGATGTGGATAGATTTGAGGGAGGATTGTCGGATGAAATGGGCGCAACTCCTCTCGGAGCGGAGTTGCGCCATCGCCTCCGTCCCTTCAATTGGTCATTGGCATTTCCCCAAATCATGGCCCAAGGGGGCTTTGATATCGTCCTAGGCAATCCCCCTTACGTCGATGCGGAGTGGATGAGCCGCCATCAGCCCATCGAACGCCGCTACTGTGCCAGCCATTATCAAACGGCATCGGGGAACTGGGATTTATTTTGCGTATTCTGTGAACAGGCATTGCGATTATGTAAGCCTAATGGCCTCCACAGCTTCATTGTTCCTAATAAATTAGCCGCAGCAGATTATGCCCAAGCCACTCGTAGATTACTAACTGTGGATAATCAGTTGCTATATTTGCGAGATTATTCTCAGATTCCGGTATTTTCCATCGCGGTTTATCCCCTCGTCTACGTGGTGCAAAAAGCAGTACCGACGAACGACACCGTTGAATGGGAACGGCTATCGGTTCACGGGGTGGAACATCGAACCCTGGCCTATGCCACCCATTTCAGTCAGTCACAGCGACAGTGGGCGATCGCTCCCAGTCCGTCCCAGCAATCCCTGATAAACCAGATCCGCCACCAAGGCCAGCCCCTAGGGGATCTAGCCACCGTTCACGGAGCCGCCACCGTCGCTGAAGCTTACGCCATCAAACCGTTATTGCGCGATGTGCGGGAACCAGCGAGTCCATCACCACGCCTTGCATCCGCCCAATTCCTCAAATTTGTCAACAGTGGCACCATCGATCCCTATCAGTTTTTATGGGGTCGTAAAACGGTGCGTTATCTCAAAGACGACTATCAAGCGCCCATTATTCCAGCAGAATTAGCTCCCCAGCTGCCATCCAAGCGCTTACAGCAAGCCCAGCAAGCCAAAATTATCATGGCGGGAATGACGAGAGGGTTAGAATGTGCCGTGGATTTCAAGGGCGAATTTTTAGCGGGAAAATCCACCACGATCATTACTTCGACCATCGATCTACGCTATCTGGCGGCAATTCTCAACAGTCAGTTAATCAATTTGTACTATACCACGGAATTTGGCGGCAATGCCCTAAATGGCGGCTATTTACGCATTGGTCCGCCCCAACTCAAAACCTTGCCGATTGTGGTGGGGAGCGATCGCCAACAAACCACCCTGATCGCCCTCGTCGATCGTTTAATCCACGCCCACTACTCCCCCCCAAGCAAATCGGAAAATAGGCATGAACAAGCTACGATTCTTCACGAGATTGACCAACGGGTCTGCGCCCTCTATGGTGTATCAGAGGAGGCAGTCATCCCTTAAACGGGCATAACCCCACACCCCCACAACATTCATCTAAAATTCTGATCCCGAAATCCTCTATGCATAACCTGTCGATTATTCCAGACGCGAACCAAACTCTGGCTCAATCCTTGACTGAAGAGCGGTCCATTGCCATGTTTCAGCAAATCCAGAGGATGGCGATCGCCACTCCCATCACTTCCAACCCCATCACCACCACCTACGTCGGCCCTCCCAAATCCCTAGAGATTCCAATGGAATCGGGAACACCCATCCTACTTCTCCACGGATTCGATAGTTCCTTACTGGAATTTCGTCGCCTATTACCATTATTACAACAACAACAGTCTACATGGGCCATTGATCTTTTAGGGTTTGGCTTCACCCAGCGCTCACCGGAGTTAACCTTCACACCAACCGCAATCCAGCAACACCTTTACCATACTTGGCAAACCTTGATCGGTCAGCCCATGATTTTGGTGGGAGCCTCAATGGGTGGAGCCGTCGCCCTTGATTTTTGCTTAACCTATCCAGAAGCAGTGGCGAAGTTGGTGCTATTGGACAGCGCTGGCATGGCCCAAGCCCCCGACATGAGCAAAATGATGGTGCCACCCCTGGGGTTGATAGCGGCAGAATTTCTTCGCAATCCCTGGGTGCGGCAAAACATTAGCCGCGCCGCCTATTTTGACAAATCCCTCGCCTCCGCCGATGCCCTCACCTGTTCCCGATTACATACCTTCTGTCCCGGTTGGCGACGGGCGATGATTGCCTTTACTCGCAGCGGTGGCTATACATTTTTCTCGGAATCAGTGGTGAAATCCATCGCTTGCCCCACTCTAATTATCTGGGGTCGCAATGATGAGATTCTAGGTACCGCTGATGCTGAGACGTTTGCAGGGGCGATCGCCAACAGTCAATTAAAGTGGTGCGATCGCTGTGGTCATGTCCCCCACTTGGAGCAGCCGGAGCAAACCGCCGAGTATATTCTCAATTTTGTTTGAACTATTTTTCCTGAACTATTTTGATTAGTGGGAAGTAGCGATCGCCTTCGCGCCCCCCTTCTTCTCACTATTTTGCACCAACCGACCATCCTCCAAATGCACAATCCGATCGGCCACATCCAAAATCCGATTATCATGCGTCACCAGCAAAATGGTGCAGCCCTGTTCCTTGGCCAAGGTTTGCATCAGCGTCACCACATCTCGCCCCGATTTGCTGTCTAGCGCGGCAGTCGGCTCATCGGCCAGCACCAGTTTGGGACGGTTGACCAAGGCACGGGCGATCGCCACCCGCTGCTTTTGGCCCCCCGACAAATCCTCAGGATAATAGTCCAACCGATGCCCCAAGCCCACATGATCCAGCATATTCGCCGCCAACTCTTCAATCTCAGCCTTGGTATAGTTGGGATGGAGTTCCAATCCCATCGCCACGTTCTGTTGAGCCGTGAGGCTATTATGCAAATTATGGGCTTGGAAAATGTAACCATGATGTCGTCTAGCAACGGTCAACTGGTGGGCAGACGCTCCGTAAAGTTCCTGACCCAAAATTTTGAGGCTACCGGACTGGGGCGATCGCAACC
>JAYKIC010000230.1:0-2941 GCA_035284985.1 Leptolyngbyaceae cyanobacterium | reverse complement strand
GACTTAGATCAGATTCTGACGACAGCGGTGGAGGCGTTGCAAGAACTTTTACAGGTCGATCGCGCCTTAATCTATCGTTTTAATGCTGATTGGTCGGGGCAGGTGGTGGTGGAATCCGTGGCGGCCCAACGGTGGTCCATCCTCCATCAGACATTTTTTGATCCCTGTTTTCAGCATCAGTCCGCAGAACTCTATCAGCAAAATCCGATTCGGGCGATCGCCGATGTCCACCAGGCCGATCTCAACCCATGCCATGTTGAGTTTTTAGACAAGCTTGAGGTCAAGAGCAATTTAGTGGTTGCCATTGTCCAAGATGGGCAGCTTTGGGGGTTGTTGATTTGCCACAGTTGCCAACAGATTCGCCCTTGGCATGAGCGGGAAATCAAGCTAGTGCAGGAGGTGGGGGTGCAGTTGGCGATCGCCCTCCGTCAAGCCACCACCCATAGCCAACTGCAAACCGAACTCATCGTGCGTCAGGAAACCGAGCTGCAACTGCGGGATAGCGAACAACGCTTCCGCCGCGCCATTGAAAATGCCCCCTTTCCCATCATGATTCACGCTGAGGATGGCGAAGTGTTGCAAATTAGTTCCTCCTGGACGGAACTGACGGGATATGCCCAAGCCGATATGCCGACGGTGATGGCTTGGGTGACACGGGCCTATGGTGAGCAAGCCGCCCAAGTGATCACCCAAACCATGGCCAAACAATGCTATTTGCCCTCTCGGCGAGAAGAAGGGGAATTTACGATCACTACCGCTGACGGGTCTCAGCGCATCTGGAGTTTTAGTTCCGCCCCGCTAGGCCAACTACCTGATGGGCGGCGATTGGCGATTGCAATGGCTGCGGACGTAACTGAACGACATCAGGACCAAGTAGCCCTAGCCACTAGTGAAAGTCGGTATCGGGCGTTGGTGGATGTCATCTCTGATTTACTGATTCGTTTGGACAACAAAGGCAACTATCTCGATATTGTTGTGTCGCCAGAAGCACAGCTTTGTAACCCTCTTTTAGCTCGTATTGGATGCAATCTTTTTGATGTGATGCCCGTAGACCATGCCGAGGAACGGATGGGTTATGTGAATCGGGCGTTGCAAACAGGTGAAGTCCAACTTTATGACTACGAAATTAATATTGAAGGCGAGACACACTGGGAAGAAGCGCGAGTGGTGGCGATTAACGACTCAGAAGTGCTGGTGATTGTGCGGGATATTAGCGATCGCAAACGGGCCGAGCAAACCCTCCAAACCCTAACCGTGGAATTGGAGGAGCGGGTGAAAAAGCGCACCACTGTCCTAGCCAAGACCGTTGCCCAATTACAAGCGGAAATTCAACAGCGGCAAGCCCTCGAAGCCGATCTGCGCCAGAGCCAAGCCCAGTTGCAAGACCTCTTCGACAACGCCAACGACATGATCCAAAGTGTGGCGTTAGCGGATGGTTCCTTTGAATTGGTCAACAAGGCGTGGTTGGAAACCCTCGGCTACACCACGGCTGACCTCCAAAGCCTCACCATTTTTGATGTAGTGCATCCTTCCTGCCAAGCGCATTGCACTGCCCTGATCCAACAGATGTTCATGGGACAACCGCAACGGATCGACTCAGTAGAACTGCGCTTTGTGGCCAAGGATGGCCGGGTGATTGAGGTGGAAGGCAGCATTAACTGTCGCATCGTAGACGGACAGGCGGTTTCAACGCGAGGCATTTTTCGGGATGTCACGGCCCGTAAACAGACTGAACAATCCCTGGTTGAGCATCAGCAAAAACTCAGTAGCGTGCTCAACTCAGTGCAGGATGTGGTGTGGTCGGTGCATTACCCTAGCTTTGAGCTTCGCTATGTCAATGACGCGGTTCAATCGCTTTATCAGCAAGCGCAGGATGACTGCCAGAGTTCACAGCCCTTCTGGTGGGATTTTATCCATCCCGCCGATCGCCCCCAAGTGGAACAAGCCTTGCAAGCATTGGCCCAAGGCGAAGCCCAGGGGTGGGATCTAGAATATCGCATTAGGCAATTGCGAACGGGGGATATTCGTTGGGTCCACGATCGCGCCCGTCTCGTCCATGACCCCAATCAGCAGGCCACTTACCTGGATGGCATTACCACTGATATCACCGATCGGCGTGCCCAAGCGGCGGAGTTGGAACTGTTGCGTTTGGGAATTGAGCGATCGCAAGATGCCATTTTCTTCATCAAAGCCGATGGCAGCTTTGCCTTTGCCAACCAATCGGCCCAGCAAATCTTGGGCTACCCCTTAGCCGAACTAATGCAGCGGCGCATTTTTGATGTGGATGCTGGAATTTTGCCCCCAACCCGCGCCAAATGGCGAGAACTCCAAATTTTACCTTCCGCCGAACCCCCGACCCTCTCCGAGGTATTCGCATCCGGTGCCCTCGACTGGATTACCTTTTGGCAATTCCTCAAACATAACAAGACCTATTGCCGAGAGGCAGAATGGCAACATCAATCCGGCCACAGCATTGGCGTTGAGATTACCTCCAACTATCTGCAATTAAATAATCAAGCCTATAACTGCGCCATTGTCCGGAACATTAGCCAGCGGCAACAGGCCCAAGCCGAACGCCTAGAACTCATTCAACAATTGGCCATGTTCAAACACGCCCTGGATGAGTCCGCGATTGTCGCTGTGACCAATGCACAGGGGGTTATCCTGGATGTCAATGAACGCTTCTGCGCCATTTCCGGCTACTCCCGTGAGGAAGTGTTGGGCCAAACCCATCGTCTGATTCATTCGGGCCATCATCCACCAGCGTTTTTTCAAGAGCTTTGGCGCACCATTGCCCGTGGTCAAAACTGGCGGGGTGAAATCTGCAACCGTGCCAAGGATGGGAGTTTCTACTGGGTGGACACCACGATTATCCCCGCCATGGATGAACAACAACGTCCGTATCAGTACTTGGCCATTCGGATTGATATTACGGCCCGTA
>JAYKIC010000229.1:0-17628 GCA_035284985.1 Leptolyngbyaceae cyanobacterium | reverse complement strand
AGATTTTAGAGGGCTTGGGTGGTGTTGGGATCAAACAGATGAATTTTGTTGGGTGGGATGGAAAACCACAGTTCATCCCTGAGGGCGATCGCATAATCCGGTGGAATGCGGGCTTGCAAAACCAGTGGATTGAGGGCATCGGCTTCGGTGAGCCGAGCAGTGATGTAGGTGTCACTGCCCAGGGTTTCCACCCGTTCGACTACGGTGGCGATATTTTTGGGGGCGGGGACACTCACCTGGAGATGTTCCGGTCGAATACCGAGGAGGAGCGATCGCCCTTCATAATCCCGTACTTTTTCGGCCATGTCATCCGGTAAACTTAGACGAAAGGCGGGATGGGTGATTAAACGACCATTGGTTATTTGCACTGTCAGGAAATTCATGGGCAGGGAACCAATAAACTCCGCGACAAACTGATTGGCCGGAGTATTGTACAAATCCAACGGCGTGGCCACTTGCTGAATTTGGCCTGCGTTCATAATCGCAATGCGATCGCCCATGGTCATGGCTTCCGTCTGGTCATGGGTCACGTAGATAGTGGTGATGCCGAGGCGACGTTGCAAGCTCACAATTTGGGCACGGGTTTCCAACCGCAGCTTGGCATCGAGATTGGATAACGGTTCATCCATCAAAAAAACTTGAGGATTGCGGGCCATGGCTCGACCGAGGGCGACCCGCTGCTTTTGACCACCGGATAATTGCCGAGGTAAACGCTCCAGTAATGCTTCAATTTGTAGCATCTGGGCCACCGTGCGGACCCGCTGATCAATGACTTTTTCTTGCTCAGAAAGATAACGCAACTTGGGTGGCAGGGATCGGGTCAAGGCCACCGCCACCGCTTCCCCCCGTCGTCGCCACGGTTGGGCGAGGGGTGGGGGGGGCGATGGTTCTGGTTTGACAGTCGGTTCATCGGTTGATGGTCCTAAGGGCACCTCCGAGGATAATGGTTGCTGCACCACATCCTGACCAATGCGGCGTAACCCAAAGGCCAGGTTGTTATACACCGTCATGTGGGGATAGAGGGCATAGTTTTGGAATACCATGGCGATGTCCCGCTGTTTGGGCGGTAGGTCATTCACGGTGCGATCGCCCACTTGAATGGTGCCAGCGGTGACGCTTTCCAATCCGGCAATCAACCGCAGCAGGGTACTTTTGCCACAGCCTGACGGTCCCACTAGCACCATAAATTCCCCATCCCGGATGGTCAAGTTGATATCCCGCAGGACACTGACAGCATGGGTCGATTGGGCAGCAGGGGTGGGGGCGATCGCTCCTGGGAGTGACGCATTGCTCGTGTCTAGTCCTTTGGGCGACGATGGAGCAGAGGGCGTTCCGGTGGCAGAACGTTGAGGAAATTGTTTGTAGATCTTTTTAAGAACAACTTGAGCCACGGTTGGAGTTGAAACCAAGTCAGTAGGGTAGCAATGCTCACCTTACACTATCCTCGTTGGTTTCGCATAGATGCTGGGTCTTGTTATCACCCTACATCAGGATGCTAGCAGTGAGGGTTGACGCACGATTGTCCCTAAATTTTGTAAAATTCCACTGACTTGATACAAGTCATTGCCGGGATTGAGCACGGAAAAGAGTTTAGATAAAGCGTACTGTCGTTCTTCTCCTCGCCGTAATTTGATAAACAAAAACTCACTGCCATTGGTGGCTAATCCAAACAAATTCAGTTGATTAGTAGGACTACTCATCATATAAAAAAGGGCTTGAGGCAGTGCTTCTAAAACATTAAAACGCTTATTTTTAGCCTCTAAAAGAGTGACCCATAACTGTTCATTTAAAACTAAAATATCTAAGCGCCCCCGTAGGATTTCATCGTTTTCTTGAAAGACGATCTCAACTTGTTTTTCGGCAACGGGTCGGAATGGGGGGCGATAAAACCCAGCCACTGAAAGTAACGGAGCCACAATCACAAGTTTAACAATTTCCTCGTGGACTGAGTCCTTCGCCAAATAGCGAAAATCTGTCCGAGCACGGTCTAACAAATACTGGTCGTATTCATGGAGTTGCGGTATCTTTTGCTGCCACTCAGAAAAGAAACTAGATTCCTCAGTTTCAGACAGACCAAACTGAGTTTCGACATCACTGAGGGTCAGTTCGTTAGCTGGAGTCGATTGAGCCATTTTGTCCGCCTTTTTATGCTGATTTCTCTATTCTAATATGTCCATTATTCATCCAGGTTAGCGATCGCTATCGGTTCAATTTCATCCGCTGGTTCAAAGCCGAATACCCGACTGTAGAAATAGAATTCCCCGTCTAAAGTGCGCTTGATATTCTCAGCTTTACGGAAGCCGTGCTGTTCCCCTTCATACAATACATAGGCTACAGGTAAGCCCTTGGCTTTCAACGCTTTCACCATCATTTCCGCTTGGTTTGGCGGCACAATTTTATCTTCGTCCCCTTGGAAGAAAATCACGGGACAGGAAAGCTGATCCACGGCATGGATGGGCGATCGCGCCACATACACATCCTTCGCCTCTGGATAGGGACCAATCAGGCTATCGAGGTAGCGGGACTCAAACTTGTGGGTGTCTTGGGCCAAGGCTTCGGCATCGCTGACCCCATAAAAACTAGCTCCAGCTTTGAAGGTATTCCGAAAGGTCAGGGCTGCGAGGGTGGTGTACCCCCCTGCGCTGCCGCCGTCGATCAGGAGGCGATCGCCATCGGCTTTACCCTGTTGTACCAAATAGGTGGCCCCATTGACGCAATCATCCACATCCACCACACCCCAATTGCCCTTGAGCCGCTCCCGATAAGCCCGACCGTAGCCCGTACTACCGCCATAATCCACATCTAGAATCGCAATACCACGACTCGTCCAATATTGAATGCGTAAGCTGAGGGAGGTAGAGGTGGCAGCAGTGGGACCACCGTGAATTTTCACCAGCAACGGTGGTTTTTCAGAATCGGGAGCAGCATAGTCTTGATTAACCGGGGGGTAGTAGAAACCAAAGGCAGTAACGCCATTTTCCGTGGGAAATTCCACGACTTCCGGTACGGAAAGGTAGCCCGGATCGACTTCTAGGGTGGTGGAGCGTTGTAGGACGGTGGTATCACCCGTGGTCAGATCCAATTTAATAATGCAGCCTGATTGAGTGGGGGAAGCGGCTCCCAGCAAGGCGATTCCTGATCCCACTTGCAAGCCACCCATGCTGGTATAGGGGATTTCAATATCCCTAATGTCGAGGGTCTGGGTGTTGATCCGAGCCAAGTGTTGAATGCCATTTTCGCTGTAGGTGCAAATCAAACTGGTGGCAGATTCAAAGCCATAGGTGGACATGCGGAAAACCCAGTGCGGCAACCCAAAGTCTCCGTTTTTGGGGCAAACGGCTTCAACTTTTCCGTCTACATAACGGTATAGGTTCCACCAATCGGTGCGATACTCCTGCCGGAGTGGCGTTGCGCCATCGCTCACAAAATACAGCACCCCGTCTGGCGACCATTCCGGCTGAAAAATTGCCTCGGTGCGACTACCTGCAATCTTGGTAATGTTGGCGAGGCTACCAGCGGCGGTGATGTCAGCCAGCCACAATTCGGTGCCATCCCAAGGCATATCGGGATGATCCCAGGTCATCCATGCCAGTTGGTTGCCATCGGGGCTGATGCGAGGGGAGGAGTAGAAGTCGTGGCCGGAGGTAAGGGGAGTTGGGGTGGTGAGTGGGTGGGTGGGGGAGAGCGGGATGGCGGTGAGAGTGTTGATGGCTTCGCTGCCGTGAGTGTGGTTTTCGCAGACGCAGATGAGGCGATCGCGCCCCCCATCCATGACGGCATCGGCGTAGCGCAGATCAGCGTTGTCAGACTCTGGCGTAAGGGCGACTGGTTCGGACCCCGGTTCCTGACGGTAGAGGCGCTGGTCGGCAAAGTTGGAGAAATACACCGTGCCGTTGTGGACGATGTAAGCGCCGCCGCCATATTCATGCACCCGGGTGCGGACGTTGAACCCGTCTGGAGTCAGGTCGGTGGTGGTGCCATCGAGCGATCGCCTGACCAACACATTGCGGCCCCCTTCCGTGGGCCGACCCTCCAGCCAGTACAGATTACCTGTGTCGGCACCGCTATCCAGGCGCATTTCTCCCAGGCGCAAACTTCCCGCCACGATTAGGTCAGCAGTGATGGGAGATTTCCAGGAACCGTAGGGTGCAACAGTGGGTGTAGTCATAGTGTGCTGATTTCGATCAAGCCAGTAAAAGGTCGTCCCCTTACCTTAGCAAGGTTGGATGGCGAAACGTTTCAGCCTGGTAATAAACTGTTATTTATTCTGTATTTATTATGAGTGACTTAAAATCTGAATCAGAATCACCAGAGTTGACCCTGACCTTGGCCGATGCCCATGCGACCCGTGACCTTGGGGTAGTCTGGGGGCGATCGCTCCCCCCCGGCACCACCCTGTTGCTCTACGGCGACTTGGGCAGTGGTAAAACGACCCTAACCCAGGGCATCGGCGCTGGATTGGGGATTACTGAGGCGATCGCCAGCCCCACCTTTACCTTGATTAATGAGTATACCGAGGGCCGCATTCCCCTGTACCACTTCGATCTTTATCGCCTGAATCCCGCCGATGCCGCTCGCCTCATGCCTGACTTATATTGGGATGGCACAGAATATGAACCGGGACTAGTGGTGATTGAATGGGCCGATCGCTTGCACGATTATCCCGCTGCGTATTTGCAGATTAAATTATCAATTGCCACTCACTTGGATAGTAGAGTGCTTGAAATCAGCTCTGTTGGCACTTGTCCCATACCTGAGATGCCTCAATCCCAAGGCTGATTCATTCCTGTTAAAATCTAGCCCCACGTTTGACCTGAATCTGCTTCAGATGCTTTTTCACGGTATGTTCACTGACGCAAAGGGTTTGGGCTATAGCCCTGAGGCTATAGCCTTGACTCTTCAGCCGCCACACCGACATTTCTTTGGTGGTGAGGTGATAGGTCCAGCGATCGCGATTCACGGCATGTACAGGTGTTTGCCACAAATCCTCAATGCTTACCATCAAGCACGGCTGATCATCCACGCTATGATTCATCCAATGGACACGAATACGGAAGCATTGCTCCGCGATCGTAATGTCTGAATCCAAAACTAGATGCTGGTGAGGAAATTCCGTGCGACTATCAATGACTGCCCGACAAACTCGCCAAATTTCATCTAGAAGCGGTTGGAGCGGATGGGGAGTGGGGTCGGATGGTTCCCTACGGTTTTCCCCATCGCCGTGATCCTGGTGCTGACCCAGCGTGGTCCTGGCGACTGGGAGGCATGTTGCTGGAATATTGCAGCCCAATAGCCGTTGGGCTTTATGATTAACCCGCATGATCTCGCCCTGAACATTCACGATCAATACCCCATCAAATAGGCTGTCGAGGGCGGTCTGTACCAGTAAGGTTTCAAAGGTGCGGGTCCATGGATCATTCAATGGATCATTTAGGTCTAGGGATTGGGACACCTGGGATTGACTCGATTGGGGGGATGGGCGATCGCCCTTAGTCCGGGAATTCCCCGCCTTAGATAGTCGGGACGGAGGCGCTGTAGAAACCTCTGTACTGGCACACACAGCCGATAGATTAGAACGAGGGTTGGCCATCACCATAATGATTCTCCTGGGTCGTTGCAATGTAGATTGGCTCTGAAGCACCCTGGCAATCAGGTGAAGGCTGCCTTGCCGTCTCTTTGCGTTCAGAACGTGCCATCAGTATGGGGCGGCAGGGAGGGGCACCGCTATCGGCATTGTGTAGCCTAGTGAAGTGGGGTGAATTTGGGTTTGACTGGGGAGAGTGGAACGGGGGCGATCGCCCCGGATCAATCCAACGCCATTGGGCCATGATCTGGGGGACAACCCCTATTATTCAAGGAAAACTCAGGCCATCAGGATGGTGCTGTGACCGATGGGTACGTATTCCCACCCCAATTTGGAGATTGGACAGTTGCCAAACTGGTTGGTAATGGGTTTCCCGATCCCATGCCTACCTCAACCCTGGGTTGGGGTAAACGGGGTTGCACCCGGTAGTATCACAAAACATCAAGATCACTAAACTTTGGTAAAAAGCCTTGTGTTTAGGCTGGGGTTAACGCTAGATTAAATACATACACACAGACCCGAAACGTCTACGAGAAAGGACGATTACCAAAATTTTGAGTAGAGCTTGTGTGTTGTCCGCTCTAGCTCACCCCAGCTTCAGTAACCTAAAATCTTTTTCCTGCACATCATAGGTAGAAAATACTCTAGGCCGTTCGATTTGTTACCCTTTTCTTCAGGGTTTTCGCTGCGGTTTTCCTCTAGGGGGTGCCTTAGCTCTCTAGTCTCCTCAGAGACTGATTGAGGTTTTACGGTTGATGGAACGGGTTTATGTCCACCCTTAGTTAATTTCTTTCAATTGTCTACGTTACATACGGCTTAGTTAGTTTGACCGAGTAAATTTAGTTAGTCTCACTTAGTTTCGATAGATAGTTAGTTAGGTTAACGTTCAGGTCTGGCATCCCTTGATGTCGGACCTTCACTTTTTATACCGCCAAATATTCTAGACCTCCAATATTTCAGACCTTCACAATTATCAGACCTTCACGATTATGGTGTTCAGGCTAAGGCGTTATCGCCTAAAATATGGCATTACAATTCTTCTTTTTCCGCTCTGATGGTTCAACTCCTTCTCGTGATATTTGCCGTTATCTTAGGCTCTGCTGTTTGCTCTAGTATAGAAACGGCGCTATTGTCCGTGCCGATGATGCGGGTGCGCCAATTGGCTCAATCCCAAAAACCTGCGGCGATCGCTCTCTTGTCCATTCGTGAGAAAATCAGTCGCCCGATTGCTGGTATTGTCATTCTCAACAATGTCTTCAATATTGTCGGCAGCATTGTCGTCGGGCAGGTGACAGCCGCTAATTTAGGAGATTCCGCCCTGGGAATCGTTTCCGGGGTGCTGACGTTTCTGATCATCATCTTTGGTGAAATTCTACCCAAAACCTTGGGTGAACGCTTTGCTGAACCGATTTCCTTGGTGGTTGCGTTTCCCGTCAGAACCTTGACCACAATTCTCTCTCCGTTTATCTGGATTGTGGAGCATGTGACAACTCCCATTAGCCAAGGGCGCACCATGCCTGTGACCAATGAGGCAGAAATTCAGTTTTTAGCCAAGATTGGTCGTCAGGCGGGCAGTATCGAAGACGACGAGGCGGAATTAATCCAACGAGTGTTTCACCTCAATGATGTCACTGCGGCGGATTTGATGACCCCCCGTGTGGCGTTGACAGCGTTGAAGGGCGATCGCATCCTGGCCGAGGCCAAGGCTGAAATTATCGCCTCTCCCCATAGCCGCATTGTGATTTACAAAGAATCCATTGACGAGGTCATTGGGATCGCCCTCAAAGATAATTTATTGACGGCACTGATTGATAACCAAGGGGAGCAGGCCATTGTCAACCTGACCCGTCGGGTCCAGTTTGTGCCTGAGAGTATTCGGGCCGATCGGTTATTACATCAATTTCAGTCTACCCGCGAACATTTGGTGATTGTGTCCGATGAATATGGTGGTGTTTCTGGGGTGGTGACGTTAGAAGATGTGTTAGAAGAACTCATTGATGAAATTGTTGATGAAACGGATACCGCCGTGGATCTGCAAGCAACCGCTCGGCGCAAACGCGCTAAACTCCTCCAATCCTCTGGGGTAGCCTCAAGGGATGATAAAGACCATCCCCCCTCGTCTACAGCGATGCTTTTGCCCCGTGATCCGAGTCAAAATCAGTTCGTTGCCCCACCCCCTATGCCTGATGTCAGTTCTTCTAATTATTATGGCTAATTAGGTGATGGCTCATCAGGCTAAGGGGATTCGGGTAGGATGGGGCATTGGGGCGCTAGTGCTGGGGGTGCTGGGGGTGGCTTGCCAAGGGGAAGCCCCATCGGATTCGTTGCTAATGGTAACGGTCCCCGATTATTGTCCCTATGAGTTTGTGGCTGAGGATGGGGCTGTGGTTGGGTTTGATATCGATCTGGCCCAGGCGATCGCCCAAGAATTGGGCAATGCCGAACTAACGATCCAAACCCTGCCCCACTTTAATCAGATCATCCCCACTTTGCGCCAAGGGGAGGTGGATTTTGCCATGGCGGCCATGACCCCAACCCCCGCCCGAAGGCAGGTAGCGACGTTTTCCGATATTTACTACACCCAAAAAATAGCGATTGTTTCGGTGGCCACGGAGGGGTTTTCCGATCTAGAAAGCTTAATTGGTAAACGGGTTGGGGTACGGACTGATTCGGCCCACGCTGAGACCTTGATGATATATTCCGCCATTGAAATCCAACGCTTTGCTCAGACGGATGGTTTAATTGCAGCGGTGAAGCGCCGAAAACTGGATGCTGCGATCCTGGATCAAGCGATCGCCCCCAAATATACAACCCCCGCCTCCCAGCTTACCTGGTTCCCCGTAGAACCCTTGACGGATGTGGCTGGAGTGGCGATCGCCTTTCCAAAAAACACCTCATTAGTGGCTGATACTAACGCTGCCATTAAGAAATTAACAGAAGACGGTACCCTGCTTCGCTTGATTCATCAGTGGTTCGATGATTACCAGTGTTGGGTTGCCCCCGAACCATCTTAGGAGGTTGCATTGGCATCCAGGGATACGTTGGTGGATACGTTATAGGTAAAGCGAAAGGTGGCCCAGCAGTCCACACTGAGGCAGTAGCGATCGCTGGGCAGATCTAACCCCAACTCGGCCAGATGGGGCTGACTGGCATGGTGTAGGTCCGCTAGCAATGATCGGGCAATGGGCAGGGGGGAGGCCAGGGTTTGGGGGCGATGCATCGTATCCACCGAGGGCACGAGTTTGGATAGTTCCGTAATCGTTGTGGTAAACGGGGCACAACTCATAATCACGTAAACCGTTGCGATGCCTAATGCATTACTAACGGTCCAAGGAAAGGAGGTGGTAGCAGTGGGAACGGTGGTAATGGTTTTGGCCTGAATCGCCGCATCTAGGGCGGATGTGTCGTCCAGGTTGTCCGTATTTAACGGATGCAGCACTGTGACTAACCCTCGACTGTCAATATTGAACAAGATGCCGTAGAGGGGGCGATCGCCATAATTCTGGAGGCGACACTGAATTTGGTCCCCCACAAACAGGGTTGGACGGTCTGCATCTTCCTGTTGGGGGGTAATGGGTAAAAAGGCTGGCACTTCCCAAGGGGAACGGGAGGTGTATTGTTGTCCGACCTGACGCGCAAATGGCGCAACGGTTTCCAGCGTCACCCGGCTGCCTAAGCGGGAGCTACCCTGATTAACGGTGAGCCGCAACAGCTTCTCCGCCAACAGACTGGAAAACTGCGGTGTAACGCGCCGAACCGCCGTTTTGACTGCTTCTTCAATGGGACTCATGGTGCCAGGAATCAGACTCCGTCCCGGCTGAAACAAGCCATACAGTTGGGATAGGGTGACTCCTTTCTCCAAGGATGGCACCCCACTGAAGTTCGGTATATCCTCCGAAGTGCTAGCGGCAGGGAACGGCAAAATAGAAATGTCTGACGTTCTGATTTTGTCAAACACGCAATCAGCCTGCTGTTCACCTGTGCCAGTTGATTTAATGATTGAGATGGAGGACAAGGCACTGGTGGCATCTACCCGTTCAATGCGTTCTAGCTCATTTCCTAGGGCCATAACGAGTGCCATGTCCTGGGGAATGAGCCGCACCGCTTCATGGACTAGCATTCCTGGTGTTACTGCATTCGCGTTAGCGTCGAATGGCAAGGCATTTGCTGGCCTAAAGGGTTTAACTTTCGCCCTCAGGCCATTGTGCGATCGCACCTGACCCCAGGTTGATAACGGTACACCTATCCCTGGGTTCGATCCTGCCCCCGATTTAGCCACAAACTTGAAATAGGATGACGATAGACAATGCTGCAAGACTAGGGCTGGCAATCCCCCCAGCCAAAGCTCGATGTTCTGCTGACCTGCATCCACATAACTGACTACGCCATCCGCATTACCACTGGTATCACTGAGTGCTAGCAGGTTCAATCGCCTAGGGGCTGGGCCTGATGTGGCTTCCGACCCGGTAAACGCAGGGCGATAGTGATTGCCAACATACCGTTCTATTCCCCCGACTACTTGTCCTAATTCTTTTTGTAGGGTTAGGGCCGGGGTGGCCCACCAAAGCCGTTGGGTCAGGGTATAGGTCAATAACCCAGCGGTGAAGCCGCCGAAGGGAGCCTCGGTGGCCACCCCGTGGCCATCAGCGGCAGTAATCAATAGCCCTGGCCATACCCCCGTGGCGGAGGGATCGACGGCATGGGAGGTGATGGCGCTGGTCTGGAATGGTGCTGAACCCAAGGGCTGTCGTTGCCCTAGTTGCCGATGTTGCTCAAAAACCTGATCCGCCAGGATGCCCTTGGGAATGCTAAGACGCGATCGCACCCGGAAATTCCCTAGAACGGGCATCGGGGCGCTATAGCCAAAATCTAAGATAGAAACGATATTACGGGTTGGTAATGCGCCTAAAAATAAGGCCATTGTGGACAGCAATAGATCATTACTAATCGCTGTTTCACCCCTTGCGACTCGACCATCTACTGGCACAAATGTGGGCTGCACTTCATGGCCCACAACATAATCTAGGGTTGCTAGTTGGTCTAGCGCGAAGCGAACATAGCTGCCTAGGCCACTACAGTGAAACACTACCACATCATCCTGGCCCACTTGCTCCAGAAGATGGGTTTGAAAGGCTGTCTCAATGGCACTGCGGGTCGCCTGTTTATCCTGCAAAATCAAGATATCCGCAGGATTAAAGCCAAAACGGGCAATGAGTAATTCCTTGACTAGGGTAACATCCGTAACGGCTCCATCCAAATTGGAGCCACGTTGAGGGGCCGTCCCAAAAACATTGTCAGGGTAACTATTAATCCCAATCAGTAATGCGAGTTTGCGGGAGGTAGGGGTCGCCAGCACTTGTTGATAGCGGTGTGTCAACAGTGATAACCCCATTTGACCTAGACCAAAACTGGTCAGTGCCAGTGATGTCCGCTGCAAGAGTGTTCGTCGCGTTAAACTCACCGAATGCTCCCTACCTCCATATTGATCTGGTTACGCTTGTTTCATCGCCCGTGCCAACTCAGCCGCCACCTCAGGCCGGGAAAACTGAGGGGGGGGAAGCTCACCTTTACGCAACATTTCTCGGACTTTAGTACCGGATAAATGAATCCGGTCTTCAGGTCCACTGGGGCTGGTTTTGCTCGTGGCCATGCCTTCAGTTTTCTTGCAATAGAAGGCGTGTTCAAACTTCATGGGGGTGATGCCTAAGGTACTTGGCTCAAACTCATCAAAAATGTGCTGAGCATCATAGGTTCCATAGTAATCCCCCACACCAGCATGGTCACGACCGACGATAAAGTGAGTACACCCATAGTTCTTACGGATGAGCGCGTGGAAAATCGCCTCACGAGGTCCAGCGTACCGCATTGCGGACGGATTGATCGCTAAAATTACGCGGTCTTGGGGAAAGTAATTTTCCATCATGATTTCATAACATCGCATCCGGACATCGGCGGGGATGTCATCGCTCTTGGTTGCGCCCACCAATGGATGTAAAAATAAGCCATCTACGGTTTCCAGGGCACACTTTTGGATGTATTCATGGGCGCGGTGAATGGGGTTGCGAGTTTGGAAGCCAACGACGGTTTTCCAGCCCCGCTCGGCAAACAGTGACCGGGAGGCAGCGGGATCAATTTGATACTTGGGGAATAGGGGATGGGGGTGTCGTTCTAGCAAGTATACTGGACCTGCCAAGTTGATGGCTCCTTGGTCGTATACCACCTTCACCCCAGGATGGGCCTCTTCATCGGTGCGATAGACGTTGATCGCTTCTTGTTTTTTGTCGTAATCGTACTTCTCGGTTAATTCAAGGACACCGACGAATGTACCAGAGGGGTCATCTAACCGAATTAAGCTGCCTTCGGTTAGGGGTGCGGCTTCCGCTTCTGTGACTGAAAGGGTTACGGGAACAGCCCATGGTAAGCCGTTGGCTAGATGCATCGATTCCACAACCGACAGATAGTCTGTCTTCTCCATGAATCCTACTAGTGGGCTAAAGCCACCAATGGCAATCATCTCTAGGTCAGAGGTTGCTCGTTGATCCAGGGTCAACCGGGGTAAGCTGTCTGCTTTTGCCAAAAATTCAGCTTTTTGCTCAGGGGTTGCAATGCGGTTGATGAGGGTGCCACCATGGGGTGCGATGAGATCGGATGCGTTAGTCAAAATTTTCTCCTAATCCTAAATAATACTTGCGTCTAGATAGCTACAATAAAGGGCTGCCGTAGAAGTTCCTAAATCTGGGTCAAAAAGCATGGCCTGGGCCACGTTGCCGCCCACATCCTAGTATGACCTCGACATGGAGTAATCTTCCACCTTTATAGCATCATAATTTCTTTATTTTTCTAATCTTGATTCTAAAGCCTCTATGAGTTGTGTTGGCTGGAATCATCTGTGGTTAATGGTTCGATGAGGCCACCGCCTAGTAAGCGATCGCCATTGTACCAAACGGCGGCTTGTCCTGGGGTAATACTGAATTGAGGGTCGTCAAACTGAATTTTGACGCGGGAGGCTGGGGCATTCAAGGGAATGACGGTGGCTGGGGCCGGGGCGGAACGGTAGCGGATTTGCACATCGGCATGGATCGGTGTAGTGGGGGCTGTCATGGAGACCCAGTTCACCCGATGGACGGTGCATTCGGGGTAGAAGGCGCTTTGGCGATCGCCCACCACCACTTGATTGCGGCCCACATCCAGTTTGATCACATACAACGGATAGGGGGCTGCAATTCCCAAACCTCGTCGTTGCCCAATGGTGTAATTGTGGATGCCGTTGTGTTGACCCAACACGGTCCCGGATGTATCGACGATATCCCCTGGTTTCGGGGCAAGATATTGCTGTAAAAAGTCTTGCATGGTGCCGTGGGCTTCTACGAGGCAAAGATCCTGACTTTCTGGTTTCTCTGCGGTGTGCAGGTTAAATTCACTCGCCACTCGCCGGGTTTCGTCTTTGGTTTGATGGCCCAACGGAAATTGGGTGTGAGCCAAGACGGATTGGGTGAGGTCATACAGGAAGTAGGATTGGTCTTTGTGTTGGTCTATGGCCCGTAGGAGATGGTAGCGATCGCTCTCCCCATCGTACTCAATCCGCGCATAGTGGCCTGTGGCAATGGTCTCAATGCCCAACTCAGTACGGGCATAGTGCAGCATGGGACCAAATTTTACCGCCCGATTACACTGGGAGCAGGGCAGGGGCGTGATCCCCGTACTGTAACCTTCCACCAGATAGTCCACAATCTGAGTTTGAAATAAATCCCGGCTATCTACAATATGGTGGGGGATATTGAGGTCTTCACACAGCTTGGCGGCATCCACCATTCCTTCTGAGCAGCACTGCCCTTTGCCCTTCATGAGCCAAAGGGTCAATCCGACAACATCATATCCCTGGTGATGGAGGGTAGCGGCAGCAACGGAGCTATCAACACCACCCGATAGCCCAACAACGATTTTTTCCATACTTCACTTAAACAAATAGGCCGAACAAAGACGCGCCGAACATTATGCACTAAGGGACTTGCAAAAAATAGAGTACCGATTGGGGGGCGGTGGACGCAGCCCAGCGCCCCCAACATTGGTATCTTTTTAATTGGCAGATCCCTAAACACGATGCACTCCTACGACAAGGTGTTCCACTTGGCCTTGCGTGAAGAGAGTTAAAGAAGAGGTGCAATTTGTGGGTTTCTCTGCATCTCCAGGGTAACATTTACGGTCAAAGCCTTGATTACAGTCTAGCTAGTTTTACCGCTGACCCACTATTGACCAAATGATTGCCCCATGGTGTCAAGTGTCAGCGGACTGGTTACTGATATCGCTAACCCCATTTATCATTATCATCGTATCTTCATCCTGTCCTAGTCCTATGTTGATTAAAGCATTGTCTATGCAACCATCTCGGTCCCAGGGGGATTGTCACCAAGGGGATTGTCACCAGGGGGATTGTCACCAGGGGGATTGTCACCAAGGGGACTGTCACCAGATTGCCTCGCTGCCGTGTTCCCCGGTGTTCTGGTTTCGCCTACTCGGTTGGGGCTTGGGGAGTTTAGTCTGCTTGATGTTCACTCCGGTAGCCCTAGGCTCGACGCGATCGCCCCAGCCTTCTCAGCCTGCCGCATCCACTCGATTACTGGCCCAGCAAGTGGTGGATCGGTTGCCGCCGCCGCCGCCAATTCCTGACTTGCAACTGCCACCCGCCTCCCCCGTTGTCCCCATGGGCAGTGGTCCCACTGAAGATGGGGAAGCCACGGGCGAACTCTACATGGTGTACGTCGATGGGGACAGTCCTCTACTGTTGGAGCAAGTGCAGCAAGTGGAACCCTCGGCCACGATTCAACCCTTTGAGGGCCAGACGGTGATTCTAGTGGGAATGTTTGATCGTGCCAGTGCGGCCAACCAGCAAATCGAGCGTTTAGATGAACGAGGGATTCAGGCTGATGTTGCGGCGGTATCCCGTGTGGTGTTGACTCCCAGTGCTAATCCCCCAGCGGATACGTCCCCCCCTCTACCTCCAGCGGATACCTTAACGGCATTACCCCCAGCGATGACGGCCAATCCGGTTTCCGACTTACCCGCTGTGACGGTTCCATCTATGACTCCAGCCTCCAATCCGGTTCCCCCTCCGCTTGTTCCTGAACCTGTTCCCCCCTCCGTGCCACTCGCTCAAACGGCGACACCGAGTGAGGGTGCCTACTATGTGGTGATTCCCGGTCAGACCTCTACCCTGGGGGCATTGCAGGAACAGGTGATGCTGCTGGGGGCGGTTCCAGCGGCGGTGACGCAACGCGATCGCCCCATTGGTCCCCATCTCCTGATTGGTCCCTTTGTGGATCAATCCGCTGCGTCTCGATGGAATGACTTTTTCCGTAACTTTGATATGGATTCACGGGTTTACTATAAGCGGTAGGACGTTTTGCGTTTTGAGTCTTGAATGAGTTCCCTATTCCTTATTCTTCGTTCTTCATTCTTTATTAAAGCGTTATGGTTCAGGAACTGACAATTTCAGACAGCATTTTGTATCCTGACTCTGATGGTAAGCCGATGGCTGATAACACGTTGCAATATGATTGGATTGTGCGTTTGGTCGGGAATTTGAGGCAACTGTTTAAGGGGCAAACTGTCTTTGTGGCAGGGGATTTGCTCTGGTATCCAGTTAAGGTGAACCAGCCTCCTGCGCCTTGCCAAGCGCCGGATGCGATGGTGGTGTTCGGTCGGCCTCCGGGTTATCGGGGTAGTTACAAGCAGTGGCAGGAAGACAACATCGCGCCCCAAGTGGTATTTGAAATTCTCTCGCCCAGCAATACCTCCATTCGGATGTTAGAAAAACAATCCTTTTACGAAAAATATGGGGTGCTGGAAATGTTTTTCTATGACCCCGAATCTTCCGAATTTTTGGGACAGGTGCGTTCAGCGGTGGATCAGCCCTTCGAGACCATTACCCCCCTCAATTTTCCCTGGCATTCTCCCCTGTTAGGTATTCGTTTTGAAATGTTTGAGGATGGCTTAGCGGTGTTCTATCCCAATGGCGAAGAATTTAAGCTGATGGGGGACTATATGGATGAACGGGATCAACTGGCTCAGGAACGGGATTTAGCCCAACAGGAGCGCGATCGCGCCTTTGCCAAACTACGGGAACTCGGCATTGACCCCGAAGAGTTGGGTTAAAGCGTTAGGGCCTTGCTCTAAATGACTTCCACAAGTCTCCAACTTCTCAAGTCCTCAATTTCTCAAGCCATGAAAAATCAAGCGCGATCGCCCCTCATCCAACAAACTATTGTCACCGCCGAACAAATGCAGGCGATCGAGGCTCGTATCTTTGCGGCGGGGATGCCTGTGACCGCGTTGATGGAAAAGGTCGCGGGCCGGATTACGGCCAAAATTAACGAACTGTATCCCCTGTCACCGGAATGTAAGCGCGTGGGGGTGTTGGTCGGACCGGGACACAACGGCGGGGATGCTTTGGTGGTGGCCCGTGAACTCCATTTTCGCGGGTATGAAGTCTCGTGTTATCAGCCATTCCAGCGGTTGAAAGAATTAACCGCGACCCATGCCCAGTATGTCTCCAGTCTGGGAATTCCTCTGGTTAAGGAAATTGGGAGCCTTGGGGAATGTCAGTTGCTGATTGATGGCTGGTTCGGGTTTGGCCTCAGTCGGGATCTGGCTGATCCGGTGTTTTCTGCGATCGCCACCCTCAACCAGTGGCATATTCCGACTGTCAGCATTGATCTGCCCTCTGGGATTCACACCGATACGGGGGCGGTGATGGGGACGGCGGTGCAAGCGACCCATACCCTTTGCTTGGGATTGTGGAAACGGGCATTTTTGCAGGATCAGGCGTTGCCCTACATCGGTCAAGCCCACTTAATTGATTTGGATATTCCCCTAGCTGATATTACGGCCATATTGGGTTCAGAACCCGTAATTCGCAGATTAACTCCGTCAATAGTGGCTGAGAGCCTACCCTTGCCGCGATCGCCCATCACCCACAAATATAAAGAAGGTCATGCCCTACTGATTTGCGGATCGCAGCGGTACATGGGGGCAGCCATTCTGGCAGGGTTGGCGGCCCGATCCAGCGGGGTTGGTATGTTGTCAATTGCGGTTCCAGCAGGGTTGAAATTGGCGATCGCCCTCCGCATTCCCGATGCGGTGATTATTGCTTGTCCTGAAACAGAAACGGGAGCCATTGATCAATTACCGGATTTTGTGGATTTAGCGAAATATGATGCGATCGCCTGTGGTCCGGGTCTAACCCTGGATGCCTTATCTGTGGTGCAAACTGTGCTGGATGCGTCACCGCCCCTGTTGCTGGATGCGGATGGATTGAATGCCTTGGCGACAATTGGCGTGGAGGCGATCGCCCATCGTCCCGATCCTACGGTAATCACGCCGCATTTGGGGGAGTTTCGGCGGCTATTTCCGGCATTAGGTGAGGAATTGGTGCAGGGGGGCGATCGCATCACCATCGTTCAGGCCGCTGCCCAGCAAAGTGGCGCTATCCTGGTGTTGAAAGGGGCACGAACCGTCATTGCCACTCCGAGCGATCGCCTGTGGGTGAACCCCGAAAGCAGTCCCGCCTTGGCTAGGGGCGGTAGCGGTGATGTGCTGACCGGGTTGATGGTGGGATTAATGGCGCAGGCGATCGCCCACCGTGCCCCATCTGATCCTAGTCAGCAATCCTGTGCGATCGAACCCATTGTGGCAACAGCAGTATGGTGCCATGCCCAAGCTGGCATGGTTGCCTGTGAGCAACGAGGGGAACGGGGCGTGGATGCAGAAACCCTCACTCAATTTTTGAGACCGATCCTCCTGTAGCGCGTACCGCTTGCTCATCGATTGGGCCTTGCACCCCTGGGCCAGCTAGTGTGGGCTGCTTGAGGGGACTTCTGGTTGAAGCGAAATGGGCCTGTGGCCTGAGTTGTGGGAAGGATTCGACGAGTTAATTGACAGCCGAATCCCAGTGACTCTATGCTTTTCTATGCACTGATTTAACGAAATTTATCGTCAATACTATGGCAAAACAATTTAAGCCTGTACAACTCTTTTTGGCGGTTAGC
>JAYKIC010000228.1:0-17734 GCA_035284985.1 Leptolyngbyaceae cyanobacterium | reverse complement strand
GCAGCGGCGGCTAACCGTGGCTGTCAAGCGTGCCCGTATCCTTGCCCTGCTTCCCTTTATCAACCGTGAGGCGTAAACATAAAGGCATCCCTATGAATTGCCAGCGCCAGAGGTGGGCAATAGCGTAATCGCACTCCCCCCGGAGGATTGTTACCTATCTGTTGCCTATCTCTGAGGTGGCCTGGTAAGCAAATTTACTGAACGAACGGTCAGTTTCCTCACGGATGTTGAGAGCTAGCTTGAGGGCTGGGCTTAGGGCAACCGAATCAGTTGCCTCAGTGAATCATGGCTTGAAAGCGGTTTAAATGGGTTAACAATTGATCCCTTAGGCTGGAATAGGTCTGGGGAACCCTATTTTGTCGATTGATATTTTTATGTTTTGTGACCATCAATCCATGAGTGGTTACTCATGAACAGAAATTTGATATAAGAGCTTTAGATTGTTTCCAGCAACTGGTATGGTCATGGGTTGAGGTTAACTGGCTCGACTAACGGTTGGTGGTTCCTTTGGCTGGTTATAGATGATGTTATTTGTAGATCCTGGGTATTTCCATGGAAAAGGGAACGTTGGTTGAGTTTCGCCTCCATGGCGATCGCTGTTTAGCGGTTATCGAACGTCCCGAAGGTAAGAAAAACTGGGTTGTTGTAGATGCACGGGGACAATCCCACACCCTGCATCCCCGCCAGTTCTCCTACACGGTGACTGGACAGCGATATGCTTCAGACGAGATTAGTGGATTTCTTCGTAAAATGGAATCCTACCTCGACCCCTCTAGTCTAGAGGTGGCTTGGGACTTACTCGTGGAGGACGGCGCAGCGGTCTTGCCGAGTGAGTTGGCAGAGCTGCTGTTTTCCGAGCAAACTCCCGTTCCTTGCTACGCGGCCTATTGTCTGCTTTCCGATGACAAAATTTATTTCAAACAAAAAGGGGATAAGTATGAACCTCGCTCAGCTAGCCAGGTGGCTGACCTCAAGCACCAAATTGAGCGGGAGCAAGAACGTCAACAACAACGGCAGGCTTTTTACCATCGGATTGAGGCGGCATTGGCTGGGGAAGCGGTGGACTGGCAGGAGAGCGATCGCCCTTGGCTAGCGGCATTAGAAAAATTAGCCACATTGGGAGATGAGGCCACCAATAAAGCGGCGGCTCACGAGGTACTGAGTGAAGTGGGCCGCAGCAAAACCCAAGGGTCAGCCTTTCAACTGTTGGTGGATTTGCACCTGTGGAGTGCCCATGAAAACCTATTTTTGAAAAAGCACCAAGTTCCCATCCAATTTCCAGCGGGGGTTTCTGCAATGGCTGCAACCTCTCTGCAATCGCCCCTGGCTGACCCGGATACCCAACGGCTGGATCTGACCCACCTCAAAGTCAGCACCATTGACGATGAAAGTACCCGTGAAATTGATGATGGCCTCAGCCTTGAATTTTTGGCAGATGGTCGCCAGCGCATCTGGGTCCATATTGCCGACCCTACCCGTTGGATTACCCTTGGGGATGCCATCGACCTAGAAGCTCGGCGGCGGGCCACGACCATTTACCTGCCCACCGGGATGATTCCCATGTTTCCCACTGAGTTGGCCACTGGTCCCATGAGTTTGGTGCAGGGATCTATCTGTCATGCCCTCAGCTTTGGGGTGATTTTGACTGAAACGGGGGCGATCGCCGACTATGAAATTCACCCCAGTTTGATCAAACCCACCTATCGCCTCACCTACGACGATGTAGATGAAATTTTGCAGTTAGGTGTGGAGGCGGAACCGGAACTGGAAGCCCTATATCAGTGGTCTAAGCGCCGGGAAGCATGGCGACTATCCCAAGGAGCCGTCAGCATACGGCTGCCGGAAGCCTCCATCAAAGTCCGCAACGATGATATTTCGATCACCGTACTAGAGGATTCCGCCTCTCGGCAGGTGGTGGCAGAAATGATGATTTTGGCGGGGGAAGTGGCGGGGCACTATGGCAAAACCCATAATTTGGCCTTACCGTTTCGGGGCCAACCCCAACCAGAACTGCCTTCGCAGGAGGAGTTAATGGTGCTGCCAGCGGGTCCGGTGCGGGATTCTGCGATCCGGCGGTGTATGTCCCGCAGTGAAATGGCGGTGACTCCCCTACGTCATGCGGGGTTGGGGTTAGATACCTATACCCAAGCCACCTCACCGATTCGACGCTATACGGATTTACTCTGCCATTTTCAAATTAAGGCCCATTTGCGGGGGGAGGCGGTGCCATTTTCACCGGAGCAGTTGCAAGAAGTGGTGCAGGTGGTGAGTAATACGGCCTATGAAGCGGTACTGATTGAACGCCAAACCAACCGCTATTGGGGGGTGGAATATTTACGGCGGCATGACGGGGAAGTGTGGCAGGCGCTCATGTTGCTATGGTTGCGAGAACATGAGTATTTGGGCTTAGTCTTGCTGGAAGATTTGGGCTTGGAGATGGTGGTGCGCTTACAACGTCCGGTGCCGCTGGGCGATCGCATTGACCTGAAAGTCATCTATGCGGACCCACGCCAGGATAGTATCCAGTTTGCAGAAGTCACCCACGCTCCTGAATCTGAGGTTGGCTGATGGGCAAGCGCTGGGGACTGTGGCTGTTGGTGATGATCATTGGCTGGGGCATTGCCGTTCGTAGCATTAATCTGGGGAGTCATGCCTACTGGGTGGATGAAGTCCATACGGCGGTGAGGGTGGCGGGCTATACCAAAGAGGACATTACCACCGCCCAATTTGATAACCAAGTCCACACCGTTGCCGCTTACAACCGCTATCAGCAATTAACCGAGGATAGGAATCTGGGAGATGTCCTGGGGGCATTGGCTCAACATCCTGAACATCCGCCCCTGTATTATTTGCTAGTCCGCTGGTGGCTGCAAGGGTTACAGCACCTGGGATTTTCCCAATCGGTGGCGGCGATGCGATCGCTCTCGGTGCTGTTCGGCATTCTATTAATTCCGGCCATCGCGGCCCTAGGCTGGGAACTTTATCGCAGTGATCCGCAGCAGCCAATGGTAACGACTGATATTGCGGTTGCGCTGGTTGCCCTATCCCCCCTCCATATTCTCTATGCCCAGGAATCGCGGGAGTATAGTTTGTGGAGTCTGGTGACGGTGCTGTCCTGTTGGGGGTTGCTCCGGGCTATACGGTGTCGTACCCTGACCAGTTGGGCCTGTTACAGTGTCCTACTGATGGTGGGCTGGTATAGCCATTTACTGTTTGCTACCGTGGCGATCGCCCAAAGCCTGTATGTACTTGGCTTAGCCCGGTCATCCCGTTGTCATAAGCCCGATGATCCGGTCGATGTGCCCCAAATGGGAACCGTGTTGAGGGCCATGGCAATGGCGATCGCCCTGAGTGTCCTGCCATTTTTGCCGTGGGTGGGGGTGCTGTTGCGGTATTTTAGCCAGATTCAAACGGTGGTGGATGCGACCCAGCAGCAACCATCCCTGGGCTACCTCATTGATGTTTGGGGCCGCAATCTGAGTAGAGTCCTGGTGAACCAGGATCTCGCTGGGGCTAATTTATTATTGCTAGGAATCGGTTTGTGGAGTATTTTCTCCCTGTGGCGATCGCGGCCTTGGCGAGTGAGCGGTTTAATGGTGGTACTGATTGGGACCAATGCCCTACCGTTGATGATCCATGATATCCTCACCGGGAGTATTGGCTCAACTCGCATTCGCTATCTGATTCCGGCCTATTTGGGGCTACAGTGGGCGATCGCCTATTTCCTCGCCACGTTAATCCAATGGAAATCCTCTCCCCTGAGACAATCAAGCCAACCGCTAAAATCAACCTGGATCAGATTAGCCGGACAGGTGCTGTTGGTGGGATTACTGATGGGGGGAGCGATCGCCGGAACCAGTAATCTCACCCAAATCACTAACTGGGCCAAAAGTGATAAATCCGCCTACTATCCAGCCATGGCCGCCGCCATTAACCAGAGTCCGAATCCTTTGGTCATCACCGATACTTCTGCTACCTATGCCTTAGTGCTAACGGCCCAACTGCGGCCCGACATTAACCTACTATTGGTCAGTCAGCCTAGGGCGCTAGAGTTGCCAAACCTCATCAACAGTAAACCCATCAGTGATGTGTTTTTGTTTGACCCCTCTGCCCCATTACAACGCCACTTAAGCCGCCGCTTCACTGCTGAATGGGAGGCAGTTGTCCAGCAAAATGAGCGGTTTCAACTGTTGCGCCTCTCCTTGCCCTACCAAGAGGTTGGGGAGAACTGAGGTGAAGACGACGGGGTCAAAACCCCTGACTCGAAGAAGGCGATCGCCTTCTCCTGGGGATCGACCTCTACATAGATAGGGGGCGGTGTCATCACAATTTCTTGCAAATAACTACAGGCATTCGCCGTACTCGTAAAGATAAAGGTTGCCGGAGTGATCCGACGGGCGAGAATTTGCGGGTCAATTTGGTGCAAATCAGTCTGCTCTGCGGTCAAGCTAAACGTTGCCCCACAGATATGGTGAATTAGCTCAATCGTAGCCGTGGAAACATACTCGCAAGCCGTGTGAACATGGGAAATGCCTTGTCGTTGCAATTGCAGGGCCATATAGCCAGCTTGCAACAGTTCATTCAGTTGTTTCCCTTCAGGACGCTTCAAATAAATATCTAGCGCCTTAAAATGTCCCTGGGAATTACACCGCAGCAAGTCCACATGGGCACCCATCAATTCATCCTCATCTTCAGGAATATGACTCGGCAACATGGAAGGAATATAAGTGACAGGCGATTGTACCTGGCAAGCAGCGGCAAAGGAAGATTGCTGATTCGGTAATCGCAGGGAAAAAATATGAAGAGAAAGTCCCTGATGCTCAAGATCTAGAATCTCTTGGGTAATCGGTGAATTCTCTGGTTGAGGAAATGTTTCAACCAAGTATGCAATTTTGGAGGAAGAACTACGCCACATGAGTACCAATCTTATAAAAACAACAGCGATAAAGCAAAACTACTAGACAGAGATTCGCTCTGACGGGTTGAAACACCGTAGAAATGCCGTGAAACAGATGTACCCTACACGTAAAAATACGGAAACTACTTAATATTCTTCGCGATCGCTCTACGATGGCCGGAACATTTTGCAACCCTGAATCGCTTTCCTGCCCAAGAATTCCGTTAAATCATCGTTAGAACGATATCTGTTAGCAAAACCTAGCAAAACCTACGAAATATTTTCGAGGTCAATGACACCTGATTGAAAGACAAACTCAGTAGATATGTGTACTAGCAATAGCTGCCCCTGTGTTTATATTGACCACTGTATCACAGAAAAAGAGGGGGTAAGTATATATACCAGGGTTATCAGCACTAACTACATCATTTTTCCTCATTTCCTCTTGATTTCCTCACATTTGGGGACTATGGTCCTGCCCCCCTTAGGTATTCGGTAAAAGACTAGCCCTGCAATGTGGCGATCGCCATCAGTTTTAGTCTCTTGGTTTTGGGGTGTAACCAAGACTGAACCTTGGCACCCAGCCCTATTCGTTTTAGGCGTTTCATCCAGCCTCACACACAAATACGGCAGATCTACTTGTGATAAATGTGATAAATATCACATTATTTTTCGGTCCTGTCCTTGCCCCATGCCGTGATAGGAACAGGGGCAACCCTGGCCCAGGGACATCGACAATAGTTTGATCCCATTATGTTAAATTATATTAACTAGCTGATAAGTTGACCTATGGCCCATGAGAACGCTTCAGTCAGCCAATAGTGGGGTGACTGGGCTTTACTGATGGCTACGGTTGCTTTAACCTTACTCCGGGACCGTGCCCGCGATCGCCCATTTTACCTATGGAACAAACTCTCACTAAACTAACCTACCAAGCTTTTCAATACGGCAAAAGCTTCCTTGGCCTGAACCACAAAGCCTTAGCCACACGAGTGCGGAATCTGGTGGCTCCTCATCGCAACGACAACATCCAGTCCATCTCTGCTGATACTATGATGCGGTATCGCGATCGCTTTGAGCGGCTCATAGAGCAGGATTGGGCCGACGCAGAGAATGGCGTTTACCCTGCATCGTTATTGTTTGACACCCCTTGGACTGACATCGCCCAATTCTATCCCCAGTTGTTGCTTGACCTACCCCAAACCTGGCACCGCAGCAACAATGGACGATTCAACGAATTTAGTGAAGGAGTGAAAACCGCAGGGTATCCCCAGTATTATGTCCGTAATTTTCACTATCAGACCGATGGCTACTTCAGTGAACAATCCGCCAACCTCTACGATCTTCAGGTGGAAATTCTCTTTAATGGCTGTGCTGACCCCATGCGCCGCCGCATTTTGGCCCCCCTTAAAGCAGGCTTAGCGTCCATGGTGTCCCCCACATCCCAGTCCCGTATCCTCGATGTTGCCTGTGGCACAGGCCGTACACTCCGTCTATTACGGGCTGCTTTTCCCCATGCTTCCCTCCATGGTGTTGACCTATCCCCCACCTACTTACGTAAAGCCAACCAATCCCTCTTGGAACTGCCAGGAGAGCTACCCCAACTGCTCCAAGCCAATGCCGAGACGCTCCCCTACACCGATCACTATTTCCATGGAATTAGCTGTGTTTTTTTATTCCATGAGCTACCTGCACCAGTACGTCAGCAGGTGATTAATGAGTGTTATCGGGTGCTGCAACCAGGGGGAACCTTCATCATCTGTGACTCAGTTCAGCTTATTGATTCACCGGAGATGGAACCCATGATGAAAAACTTTCAGACGGTTTTCCATGAGCCATTCTATAAAAGTTATGTGGAAGACAATATGGAGGAACGGCTACAAATTGCCGGATTTGAAGTGAATGACATTCAAATTCACTTAGCTAGCAAATATTGGATTGCTCAAAAACCCCTGAACCATAGCTCACCTTAATCTACCCGTGCCACAGGGATATACCAAACGGCTCCACCAGAAAAGTTATGTCACAGAAGATGACAAGGCGATCCGGTTTCGTCCCAGTCCCTTGGCCTGGTACAATGCCTGATCGGCAGCATCAATCAGGGTTGAGGAGACTTCACCCATTTGAGGGATTAGGGAAGCGATACCAAAGCTAAGGGTGACTCGCCCATGTTCAGAGGCTTCATGTTTAATCCCTAAAGCCTGAATTTGCTGTCGCAGGATTGCAAGCCGTTCCAGCACCCCATCTGCATCGGTTTCGGGCAGGAGGAACGCAAATTCCTCGCCACCATACCGGGCAATCAAATCCTGAGACCGACTAAAGGTCGCTTGCATGGCTGTAGCAACTTGCTTCAAACATTCATCCCCCGCAGGATGGCCGTAGGTATCATTGTATTGCTTAAAAAAATCGATATCTGCCAACACGAGGGTAAGGGGCAATTGATTAATTTGATGATATTGCCAACATTCGTCTAGATAGGCATCAAAATGGTAACGATTGGCCAGCCCTGTCAGACTGTCCTTCGTCGCCAAACTTTGCCATTTTTGGTAGAGTTCCGCTTGATATACAGCAATGCCAAACTGTATAGCCAGTTTGGAGAGTAGCTTAATTTCGTCTTCTTTCCAATGGCGGGTAGAGCGGCAATGGTGAGCAATCAAAAGTCCCCACAGATTGCCTTCCCGTAAGACGGGAACAACAAGGTTGGCTCGTACCCCAAAGTTCGCTAGTAGCTCGTGATGGCAAGGATTAAGCCCTGCTTGGTTGATATCTTCAATGGCTCTCACCCGACCTTGGGCATATAGGGAAACATATTGATCCCGAAAACAAGGCTCATCAATGTAGGTGTAGAGAATTGGCATCACGCCAGGGGCAATGGATTCAACCGTGACCGTACCGCTCCAGTCGGGCTTGAAGCGATACAAAATCACCCGATCCGCCCGTAAAAAAAGCCGAACTTGGGACACTGTAGTGTCAAGTAGTTCATCTAGACCGACACATTCATAAATTCGTTGGGCAATGGTTTCAATCAGTTGTTCTTGGGAAATCTGATTTTTCAGGGATTTCTGTTGCTGTTTTAATAGCCGCAGTTTTTCCTGAAGTGCTTTGGTGATCTGGGTCAGTTGTCGGGTTTCCTCTTTCACGGCAGCGTCAAACTCTCGATCAGTTTTGCGTCGGGATTGGGCGATCGCTTGACCTTCCTGAATATTCTGTAGGCACCAGCAGAGGACTTGATCATCAGAATCATGGTTACGGACAGCAATGGCTTGCACGTTCACCATCGTTCCATCCTGTCGTTGAATTGACATATTCCAAGGTGCAAAATCAACTGGGGTTTGTGCAAGATAAGTAATGCGTTGCTGATATCGCTCTTGATCTGTATCTAACAAAAATTCAAGAAAAGGTTTTCCCCTCAGTTCCTCTAGGGGTTGACCTAGCAATGCCTCCGCTGCTGGATTAGCATTTTGGATGCTGCCACTTGCAGTGGTGATCAAACAAGCATCAGGATAAATTTCAAATAGCTTACAGTAATAATTTGTCATCTTGCTAATATTTGAATCATCAATTAACTCTAATTCCCTAAAAACGTGTTTTAAAAGTATTTGGTAATTGAAATCGCAGCTAGGAGAGCAAAGTCCGCCATCGCGGATTAAAGATACTTAATCGGCATCGGTAGGCTTTGCTGGCCTAGCCACGGATTCGAATCACCTTAAAACATGCTCTAAGGCTCTTATAATTTGGCAAAAGCCTGTTTAAAAAGCAGGGTCAGCGGCTCAAAGGCTTGGCCACAATGGTGCAACTTAACTTCTAACTTCTGTAGATTAGTGCTCGCTAGTCTTAAGCAGGGGGCTTCGTCTTCACAGTAGAAGTTTTAATCCACACTGAATTTTGAAACAGACTATTGACGAATGAAGTAGAACTAGAGGACACATAATTCTAAATTATTTTAACCCCTCGTTTTAGTGTAACGAAGTTTGTGGAAAAAAAATAAATTGCCAGGGAGAAAATTTATAACAGTGTAAGAGACTGGTACTTTTAATTAGCAGATACCTAAACTGAATGCCGATTTTAGGGCTTGATGTTGAGCTTTTAATGTTATGGGCCTTTAAGAAAGTAACCTGTTCCCAAGGTTGCTATTCTCAGAGACGTTTATCCGTCTAATCGCTGTAATTGTGTTGTTTTCGGATCGACAATTTTCTTGCCCTGTCCGGCAAATTTGATCGCTAAGCAAATCTTATTACCTGCCCCCAGTACCATCACAACGCGACCCTCACCAAAGGCTGGGTGGATGAGGCGATCGCCCGCTTGCCAGTCATCAAAATGTTCCCCTGTATTAGAGGGTTGGGGTGTTTTTGATTCTGCTTTGATTTCCCGTAGGTTACTGCCGATACGTTTGGGGAGCGATCGGTTACTTAACATTAACTCTTCCGGCAGTTCTGAAAGAAACATGGACGGGGTGGCTGGTTCACGGGAACCGTAAAGGCGGCGCTCATTGGCATAGGAGAGAAACAGCATTTCCTCGGCGCGAGTGATGCCCACGTAGCAGAGGCGACGCTCTTCTTCGATGGCGGCGGGGTCATCGAGGGAACGGAAGCTGGGGAAAAGTCCCTGCTCCATGCCGACGAGAAAAACCACGGGAAACTCCAATCCTTTGGAGGCGTGCAGGGTCATCAGGGACACTTGCTCGGTATCGTCCTTATCCTCCTGATCGGAGGCAAGGGAGGCATTGGCGAGAAACAAGAGCAAATTAGCGTTTTCGTTTTCTGCTTCAAACTGGACAGCCGCGTTGTAAAGTTCCTGAACGTTGGCAATGCGATTTTCAGCTTCATCGGTGTCTTGCTCTCGCAAATCAGCAATGTAGCCCGATTCGTCCACAATGCCCTGGATGACGGTGGAGGCAAGGGCCGTTTCCGCTTGCGCTTGCCAGGTTTTCATTAATTCGGTGAAAGCAAGGACTCCCTTGGCCGATCGCCCCGCTAAGGTTTTCACAGAAGTCTCGTCCTGAATGATTTCCCACAGGGGAACGCCCAACTGTTCGGCGGCAATATCAAGGCGATCGAGGGTAGTCTTGCCCACACCGCGCTTGGGGGTATTGATTATCCGTTTAATGCTGACGGTATCCGCAGGGTTAGCGATCGCCCTCAAATAGGACACAATATCCTTAATCTCCCGCCGATCATAAAAGCGCAATCCCCCTACCACTTTATGGGGAATATCAAACCGCACCAGTTGTTCTTCAAAGCTACGGGATTGGGCGTTGGTGCGATAAAGAATGGCGAAATCACCATAGTTCAAATCAGGGTTGTGGGTGACAAGGGCACGAATTTTTCCCGTGACAAACTGGGCTTCATCGACCTCATCATCGGCCCGGTAGCAATACACCGTTTCCCCCCTACCGCGAGTGGGACGCAATACCTTGTCGATGCGCTCGGTGTTATTTTCGATAATGTGATTGGCGATTTGGAGAATGTTTTCCGTGGAACGATAGTTCTCCTCCAATTTCACCATCGAACGGGTGTCATCATCGGGTAGGCCATCCCCAAAGTCTTTCTGGAAGTCCATTAAAATTGTAAAATCAGCAGCTCTAAAGGAATATATAGACTGATCTGCATCGCCAACAACAAAAATTGATCGCTGATCCCACTGATTAAATGTACTTTGATCCTCCCCATTTGTCACCAGCATACTAATCAAATCGTATTGGGTGCGGTTGGTATCCTGATATTCATCCACCAAAATGTGGCGAAAGCGTTTATGCCAGTAGCCCAACACCGATTCATTCTGGCGGAAAAGCTGTACAGGAACCCGAATCAAATCGTCAAAATCCAGGGCATTATTAGCCGCTAATACCTTCTGATATTCCGTGTACACCGTGGCGATGGTGCGTCCGCGAAAGTTGGGTTGCTCCCGCTCAAATTGCTCTGGGGTGAAACCCTGATTCTTGGCATTGCTGATGGCAAAGCGGACGGATCGGGGTTCAAACCGTTTTTTATCTAAATTTAGCTTATTAATGACGATATCCTTCACCGTATTCTGAGCATCGGACTCATCAAAAATGGAGAAACTACGGGTCCATTTGTGCCCCATTTCGTCCTGGTATTTCTCGATATCGAATCGGAGGATTCGGGCACACAATGCATGAAAGGTGCCAATCCACAGTTCCTTAGTGACGGTTTTGTAAACGTGCGATCGCAACTTCATCTGTTTGGCTTCCGGCAAGGCATCGTAGGGCTTGCTAAACTGGGCCTGGGCCTCCTGCTCGGCAAACAGCTTTTCAATCCGCGCTTTCATCTCCTTGGCAGCTTTGTTGGTAAACGTCACCGCCAGGATATTTTCCGGGTCCACCCGATGGGTCAGAATCAAATTAGCAATGCGAAAGGTCAGCGCCCTGGTCTTCCCCGATCCGGCTCCCGCTACCACCAACAGGGGACCGCAGAGGTGTTCCACCGATTGCCGCTGGGCCGGGTTGAGGGTTGCGAGAAAATCCGTCGATTGAGCCATAGGGGTGAGTCTGAAGATTACGCTAAAGGTGAGCGACAACCCGTGAGTTGCAACAAAACAGCCCTAATAGCCTAGCGTATAGAGAGCGATCGCGCCTGAAACTCAAGTTCATCTTTACCCTTGGGCCGATTGGGCTTGGACCGCCGTAATCGCCACCGTATTGATAATATCTTCCACCAGACAACCCCGGCTGAGATCGTTGATGGGCTTGCGAAGTCCCTGGAGAACGGGACCAATGGCGATCGCCCCTGTTTCCCGCTGCACCGCCTTGTAGGTATTGTTGCCCGTATTCAGGTCAGGAAAAATCAGCACCGTTGCCTTACCAGCCACCTCGGACCCCTTCATTTTCTGGGCACCCACCGCCGGATCAACGGCAGCATCATACTGGATTGGTCCTTCCAACAACAAATCGGGACGGAGTTTACGGGCCAAGTTGGTTGCGGCCCGGACCTTTTCCACCTCTTCGCCCTTACCCGAATCCCCAGAAGAATAGGACAGCAACGCCACCTTCGGATCAACCCCAAATGTCCGGGCCGTATCCGCTGACGAGATCGCAATTTCTGCCAACTCCTCCGCTGTGGGATTGGGGTTGATGGCACAGTCTCCGTACACCAACACCCGCTGTTCCAAGCACATAAAAAAGACTGAGGAGACCACCGAAAAGCCCGGTTTGGTTTTGATAAATTGCAGGGCTGGGCGAATGGTGTGCTGGGTGGTGTGAACTGCACCGGATACCATCCCATCCGCATCCCCTTTGTAGACCATCATGGTGCCAAAGTAAGACACATCCATCATCACATCCAAGGCATTATCGAAGGTAATGCCCTTGTGCTGCCGTAGCTCAAAAAAGGTTTGGGCGTAGTCCCGTAACCACTCGCTTTCATTGGGATAAATAACGTTAACCGGGTCTAAATCAAGCTGAATCTGATATTTGTTGATCACCTGCTGGATATCTTGCCGTTTGCCCAGAAGGGTGAGCTTGACAATGCCCCGATTGACCAGAATCGCTGCGGCTTCCAGTATCCGCCGATCATAGGCTTCGGGTAACACAATATGCTGGGGATCGGCTTTCGCCTGTTCCATCAGATTGTAGGTGAACATTTTCGGGGTAAGGCCCCGGACCCGCACCGCACTAATTTGCTGTTCTAGATTTTCTAGGTTGACGTGTTCATCAAAGGTTTGGATGCTGAGGTTAATTTTTTCCGTATCATCCGGCAACAGGGCACAGTGGACTGTGTTGACTTGGGCCGCTGTGGTGAGGGTGTCGGTCTTAACGGAAAGGATGGGCAGGGGGTTGGGGATGCCGTCGATCAATTTGGCGATCGAGGGGTCAGGTTGCATGCCAGTGGAGAGCAAAATCCCGGCCAGGGACGGATAGCTATTCGACTGATGGGCCTGCAACATCCCCGCAATGATATCACCGCGATCGCCAGAGGTAATCACCAGACAATCTTGCTGTAGCCAGTTCAGACAGTTTTGCAACTGCATCGCTGCCACAATCCGGTTCGTCGCCAAATTTTTCAGGCGTTTGTGACCATAGAGCACGTCCGCTTGCAGTTGGGCAGCAATGTCCCTCATGCGGGGACTGGCGAGGCGGGGATTGCGGGGAATGACCGCCAGCAGCAACCCCTGGTAGGCAAAACGACGATATAACCCCTCTTTCAGCCGATCCACCTGGTCCGGATCGGCATTATTGAGGATGATGCCAGCAATGTCACAACCATTTTCCTTAAACGTCTCAAAGGCCATTTGCACCGGGTCAATGGCCTCCTCCACGGAGCGATCGTCGGCCTTCCCCAAAATTAGAATCGGTGCCCCCAGATTTTTAGCAATTTTTTGGTTAACGTTAAATTCAAAGGCGGCACTTTCCAAAAGATAATCAGATCCTTCACACAGCAAAAAATCACTGCGAGCCTCCAACGCCTTAAATTTGCTAATGATGATATCAATCACCTCATCGGTTTGGTGCCGCACAATTAGCTCATTGGCCTCTTGGGACAGCAGACCAAAGGACTCCTCATAGGTCTGCTTCAGGTCGAAATGACTGATGATTAAATTGATATCTTCATCCCGGTCGAGACCGCCCGCGCTCCGCTGATGGATGGTATCTGGGGTTTGAATCAACGGTCGGAAGAAATTCACACGGGTAGTGCGTCGCAATAGTAGTTCAATAATGCCAAGGGATACTAATGCTTTGCCGCTCCCTGCTTCAGTAGTGGCAATGAAAAGCGAATGAGTCATAGTGTGATAGTCCCTGTTGGGGTTTAAAGGGCGAGTCTAGACTGCTCCATTGCCCTTAATTGAACCGCAGAAATTTCTTAGGGCAGTAAATGTTAACTATGACTTTTGAATTCCTTCCGGATGTTTATCCCATTGCTGTGAAATGCTCCCGAATGCAGTAAAAATGCTTTTGATGCAGTAAAAACGCGCTTTAAAAGTTAGTACGGAACTCTAGAATGGCTCGGTTGTCGTCATTCAGATCACTGGAGCCGCGAATTTGCCAGTCGTCTGAGATTTGATACCGTAAGCCAAACTGGGGGTTGGTGGTGCCGTCTAATACCTCTAGAACACTAAAGGATAAACGGCGGGGAATCAGGTCAATGGCGGCTTCAATCCCAATGGCAATGGGCAAACGGGCTTCCCCGGATACATCGTTTGTGGGGAAAATGTTAAATTCGGTGAGACCTAAGGCATCCACCACCTGATTGCCCAAGTCCGCGATCAGGCCAGAGCCGATGTAGGATGCGATCGCCACCCCCGCATTGCCCCCTTCCAAGGCATTGAACAATTGTCCCCCTAGTAAGGCCACAATTTGCTGCTCCGACCGTTCCGGATCGCTGGTGAGGGTGAGGGGATTGGGAGAGGGGCTGTTGGGATCGGCCAAGTGGTCGAGTAAGTTCTGGGCGGAGCCATCCACTTTGGCTGTAACCACCACAAATTGCAGGCCACCAAAGGTTGGAATGGTGGATTGATCAATTACCTCGGCAATGGCAAATGGGGAGGAAGGAGCTATGGGTCTGCGATCGACTTCTCGAATGCCGGATCGTATCACGATGTGGAGGTCGGGGTCCATCAGGGGGCGATTGGGCCGGAAACGCACAATATTCTCTTCGCTCCGATCCAGCAAAAACTGGTTGGAAAATAGGTTAATCCAGCCGGAGGATAGTTCAATATCGCCATCGGCGATGGGCTGGGCTAAGGTGCCGCTAGCGGTCAAGTCTCCACGAACGTTTAAGTCAAATAACGGGCGATAGGAAATTTGCAGTTCGTTGTCAAGCATAATCGCTAACTGATCAAGGGTGATTTGCTCTAGGAGGGGATTGGGCACGGCTTCAACCTCTAGTGAGGCTCTATTGTTACCCTTGCCTCCGGCTGCGGCTAACACCCCAGCCACATCTACCTGACCATCGGAAACGTTCACCCTACCACCGATGATGGGGGCGATCGCCGTTCCCCCCACGGTGATCGCACCGTCCACCTGGGCCGACAGGAGATTTTTGAGGGGGAGGGGAAGGGTGTTGAGGGCGATCGCCAATTCCCTGGGAGTGGCTGAATCGGCAGCAGGGGCAAACACGGGCAGTTGACCCGCAATGGTTACAGTCCCTCGCCCTAGTTGGACGACAAACGGCTCCGTAATGTCAAGTTGGTTCAAATCAAAGGCGGCGGCTCCAGCAATGCCAGTAATGGGTTGGGTCAGAAAGGGACTAGAAATTTGCCCCGATTGCAACGCCAAGGTACCACCAATTTGGGGCTGGGCCAAGGTGCCACTGATGCCCACATCCATCACCCCGGTGCCCCCGTCCCAAACCACTTGCCCCTGGGTAAACAGGTTGATTAACTTAAATCCTTCATCTCGAATGTTGACGTTAACCGCAATTTCATCGGTGATAGGTTGCACGCTCATGAAGGGAAGCGCGTAGGGAACCTGCCCCCTAATCGTCAGCCGTTCCTGATCCCTGAGGGCGATCGCCCCGTCCAACGTCAGCCGCGCCTGATGATCCAGACTCAGATCGGTTTGATTGTAGCCAAACTGGATGGCGGCTTGTTCCAACGGCTGCTGATTTAGGGAAGGCTGATCGACTTGGACGACTCCCTCTACCCTGGGGTTAAATACAGTCCCTTCCAAGACAATATTGGTTTCTAGGGTGCCATCGAGGACAACGGGGGCGTTTTGCAGTTGGGGGACAAACTGCTGGGCAAAGCCTTGCAACAGGGGGACCGGAACATTGCTGACCACTAGGGTGCTGCGGCCCGGTTGGGTCAGCCCCATCTCGCCACCAAGGGCAATCAGGGCGCTCTCCGTTCTAAATTGGAATTGGTCAAAGGTAATGATATCGGGGGTGGCGCTGCCCTTGGCGGTGAAGACTCCTGCCTCTAGGTAGGGTGCCCACGTCCATTGCTGGCCTTCCAGGTCAAAATCCACTGAAAACCCCTTGCTGGGGGAACCTGCCAGGGTGATGGTGCCATCGAACTGACCATCGAGGGTTTCTAGGCTGGGGAGGGTAAACTGGGGATTGGCTTGGGCCTGAGTCCACTGGGCTAACCATTGCTCAAATTCTGGCAGTTGGCCTGTGGCTGTGCCTCGGAGGTAAAGGGGCGGCGTGTCAGGGTCATTGGAAATGAGGGGAGCATTGGGGGCGGTGGTAATTAGGGGGCTATCGGACAGGGCGATCGCCTCTAATTCAATATCTTCACTGCTGCCCAAACTGGCTGCTAAGGTCGGGGCATTAAAATCGAGCCACTGGATGGCATCATCGATGTCATACCATTGCAAGGTGGTCAAAAAATCTTGGAGTTGGGCTGCTTCAATCACCAACTGGCTGGACTGAATCTCGACATTGAACACATCCACCACGGCGGCAAGGCGAAAGGTGCTGGTATTGGCGCACAGTTCCCCTGGGGTCGGGGGTGGGTCGGGGGTGGAGTTCGGGTTGGGGGTGGAGAGATCAGCGTCGCCAGGGCCAATGCAGAAAAAGCCATCGGTGAGGGAGGCGATGCCGTCGCTGTAATTGAAGGTTCCGGTGAAGACGTTGGCGGCAACGGTGCCCAATCCGGGTTGGGCGATCGCCACTTTGCCATCCACACGGGGATTGGCCAGATCTGCTAGATTCGCCGCCAGATTCAGGTTCACCCGTCCCTGCACTGGCCCTAAATCCGGTCGAGGTAGGGGACGGATGCCCAAGGTGACGAGATCAAAGTTTTCAATGGCGGCGGTGAGGCGATCGCCCTCCGCTAAGGTGCCTGTAGCCACAAATTCACTGGCCCGAATTTCAAAATCCGTTGGCAGATATCGTTCATTCAAACGGGCATAGATGCGATCGCCCCCTCCAGTTAAATCCACTCCCCCACCCTGGCCCAGGCCAAAGTTGACGGCACCGCTGAGGGTGCGGGCAAAGGTGAGGTTGGCGATCGCCAAATTTTCCAGTTGCGTCGTGCCATCCAATTGCAGTTGGGCCAAATTGCCCGTGAGTTGGCCTTGGAACTCAACAAAGCCCTCAGGGTAAATAGAAGTGTCGGTGTAGGGGGAAATTTGGGCCGCCAGTTGGGCCTTCAAGTCAGCGGGAACGAAGGCTTGGAGTCGCTCCAGGTCGTAGGGGGCCACCGTCACATTTAGGTGGATATCCTCCACGATCGCCTCTGGGGTGAGATCGCCCTGTAAATTCGTGGTGATCAAGCCATCCGCTTGGAGGCCGGGAGCCACAAACCGCTCCACCGCCAAGCCAGTGCCCAGCCATTCAAAGGCTGTAGTCCAATCTCCCCGGTCCAAAATCGGCGGCGTATCGGGGCTGAGGGTGACGAGGGCATCCGCTAATGTTGCGCTTCCGGTAATATTCACCCCGGCGGGATTCAGTTGATCCAGCAATCCGGTGAGGGTTAAATGACTGGTCAAGCGTCCGTCCAATTGGGGCACTAGGGGATTCACGGCCACGCCATCGACGTTGACTTGGGCATCCCAGCGATTTTCCACCAGTGATGCATTAGCATTGGTGGTGATTGTTCCCGCCAACCCATCGCTCAACCGCACCGTTCCCACCACATTGGCCCGATCTAGGGTTCCGGTGAGGCTCAAATCGCTGCTGGCTCGCCCCTGTTCCACCTGGGGGAGGATGGCACTCAGGTCAATCCCCTCGGCGTTGATTTGGGCATCCCAGCGTTGTTCCGCGAGAAAGGCATTGGCGCTAGCGGTGAGGGTTGCCTCGGCGGCGGCGAAATTGGGAACGGAACCAGGTTCCACTTGGATGATAGTGTTCCTGGCCCGTAAAATTTGGTCGGCATAGGCTACAGTTCCTCTGGCGGGAAAGCTCCCCCCGGTCACATTCCAGTTGAGGGCGGCTTGCA
>JAYKIC010000227.1:0-3333 GCA_035284985.1 Leptolyngbyaceae cyanobacterium | reverse complement strand
TGTGACCATTTAACCATTGGGACCAGATTGAGACTTAGAACATAAAGATTCCATATTGTTATCACTTGTAACTTTTCAGACTGAGGTGAGGCACGGTAGAGTGTCATATAGTGTGCCACTATTATTTCTGGGCTAAACCCCATTGCAGAAAGCTACTAAAATAAATGCAATCCTGAAACAAGAAATGTCACTAGTGAAGCTAGATGACTTAGGGAACTTGGCCATCAAGTCTGACCTAGGGGCGTTACCCTAAGTTTTGATTCTGGGCCTCATCTGTTACAGGGAGGCTTGTATGTGATTACACTGTCCATCAAAGCTCATAAATTCTTTTTTTGCCAGTCAATTTTTGGTAAAGCGATCGCAAAGATTGGGTGAAAATGACAGAACTTTGGGAACCCTGCCAGGTTAGGCATGGGGTTTTTTCCGTACCATACGTAACTGGTAGATCCAAAACAATACTGTGGGCAAGGTCCAAGGAAATAGGATACCTGCTGAAATAAAGAGTTGGAGGCTGACGAGGGCTGAGAGTCCGGTTAGGCCAGTGAGCATTCCAATGAGACTGTGGCGGTGCCGACGGGTCCATTTGGCTGGGGGATAAAGCCGATGGAGCCATTGGTTGAGGAGGTAGCCCAAGAGGGCGGCGATCGCCACCATCCAGCTAGTGGGGATATGAATGACCCGTCGCTGAGTGAGGAAATGATGAAACATATAGGCATGACCTTCACCTTTGGGCAATAGGCGGCGGGTACCGGAATAGAGGGGTTCACCGGATTCTGGATCATGGATCAGGGACGATTCTGGAGGAAATTGAGTGTACCAGTAGTCAATGGCGCTAGGTAAGGGTGCGTTGTCTGAAAGTTGGCCAATTCCGGCATCATCGTAGCCCCCTGGCACAATCATCACGGTGCGATCGCTCAAATCCGGTAGCTGCTCAATGGTCCTCTCATCTAACACGGCCCAGGCGGGAATTCGGTCATACACGGCATTGGGGGGAATGGAAAAATCGAGTAATTGACCCAACCAGGGCTGTCCCAATTGGTAGTAACTCCAGAGGGTGAGGGGATGAAATTGCGATCGCTGCTGGATTTTGTCGATGGGATTGCCAGGTTCCCCTGCCAGGGACTGACGCTGAATGGCATTGGTAAACTCGGTGAGGAGATGGGTGTCGGTCCAGGTTGGGGTAACGCCAAACTCAGCCGCGAACGCCTCAGTGTGGTTAACTTGGTGCATGAGCGACAAGAGATAGGCGAAGGGACAGGTCTCTGGGCAGGGCGCAGTTGGAAAGGTCAGGGTCATGTAGGGAATTTCCACATTAATGTGGCCTTCCACCACCGCCCCCGGTTTGATCGCGCTGTCTTCATTGAGGCCAATCTGCTGGTCGTTTTCGCCAAAAATGGAACCAAAGACTAACCACATTTCTTGATCAACGGCTTGGGCGATCGCCTGTCGTAATGCTTCCTCCATCGCAGGGTCTACTGCTTGCCGATCGAGGAGATAGTCTACTCCAATTACAGCGGCTTTTTGTTCTGAAAGTTGTCGAATTAGATCCGCCAGGTAGCTGCGGTCAATAGGATTAGGGTTGGCTAGGCGAGGATCTTTGCGAATGGAAGCATCATCAATTTGCACCAGCAGCAGGGGGGGAGAATCCATAGACGGGATTTGGCCTGTCAGGTGTCGATAGATGGCTTGGGTTCGGAGGCGCTGATCTAGCCCAAAGGTTTGGGTGATGGGCAACAGGCTCAAGCCCAGGCAGGTGGCAAGGGCGATCGCTTCATAGCGTAAGGGTACCAAGGATTTGAGCTGTTGTTTCCAACCCCGTGGTGGAATCTGGAACAGATGGGCGTGGGGATGGCAAAATAGGGAGGGCACCAAATGGGCCGAGGGATAGGCAAATTGTTGGTCTAGTTTCAGTCCTTCGCAAGTGGTGAATAGGGCGGACTGTACGTTGACATGTTGGGCCAACTGTTGCATAAATCGCTGGATAAAGGCATGGGCCACCCGATTATGGATCGGTTCTCGCATCACAATCACTTGACTAATTCCGAGATTGATTAGGGATTCCGCAATATCCAAACCCATGCAGGAATTAAACAGGGCAAACTGAAGACCATGGTCACGGGCGATCGCCACATAGGGGGCCATTTCCTTAATGGACATAAACACGTTGGGGGCGATGGCCAATTGTCCCCCCATCAAGTCTTTTTCGTCGCTGTGACCAACGAATAATAGGCCATCCCACCCCACCTCATCGGCGATCGCCTCACAAATAGTCGTGCGGACCTGCTGGGGGGATTGCCCCGGTTGCCAACCCGTGAATACCACCTCGGCCATTTTGGTGAGGGATTGGACGGCTTGGCGATCGCCCTGGAAATTGAGACCCGTACTATCTCCCAAAATGACTAAAATTCGAGGTTGTCGCCGCTGAAAGGGGACCGTCCCCACCGTTTCATTGACTGTTAGGGAACTGCGTACCACCTGGATTTTCCCTGCCCCAGCCAAATCAGTGCCCAATTCCCACGTTTCCCACGGAAAACGAGCCAGCATTAGCGGACGGCAACTGAGAAAAATTTGGGATGGCGATGGTGGGGCAGCGGCTGGCCGGGGGGTGGGAGAGGATGCTAGGTGGTTAGCGATCGCCGCCCGAATCTCAAATAAATCCCCATGGCGTAACCAGCGCTGAAATTCGTAGGTTAACGCGGCTTCCGCTTGCACGAGCCGCCCATGCCAATCCGTGCTGGGTATCGTCACCCGCCCTCCCCCAATCACCTTACCCCGCATCACGGTTTGGTTGTTGCCCCCGTCATTTTCCCCATTGACGTTCGCGTTGACATCCCCATTGACATCTGCTGTCCCCGGTTGGCCTGAATGGATTTGCCCCAAATCGGTTTGACCCCAAGTGAATTCATCGGTGTGAACCGGGGTCGGGGGGGGATGAACCGGGTGTTCTGTGGCAGATAATTGGGTGTAGAACGTGAAATATATTTGCCGCCATTCGTGGTAGCGCTGTTCTAAGGTTTGGGAATAGGAAATCTGGCTCGTCAGCCGTTGGCCCTGGCCCCAGGTCAGCTCAAAGAGGCATACCTGATCAATTTGTTGGACGTTTAAGTGAAATTGTGGGGCAGACGGGGGATTCATGGCCGTATCCTCACTAGCTTTTCTGATTATGGCACCAGATTACCTGACGGTAACAGGCTAACGCTTCGTTCAGCTCTCCGGCTTGGTATAACACCTCTGCCATTTTCAGCATTAGCCTGTTAAGAATATGGTGAATTGAACCGTTATTGTTGTGTTTTAGCGCTGTCATGGAGGGGAATGCGGTGAGAAAGGCGGATT
>JAYKIC010000226.1:0-3700 GCA_035284985.1 Leptolyngbyaceae cyanobacterium | reverse complement strand
AGCTCTCCGGCTTGGTATAACACCTCTGCCATTTTCAGCATTAGCCTGTTAAGAATATGGTGAATTGAACCGTTATTGTTGTGTTTTAGCGCTGTCATGGAGGGGAATGCGGTGAGAAAGGCGGATTCGATGGTGGGGTAGAGGGCGATCGCCTGCCGATAGCTATCCAAGGCTGACAGGGCCATATCTTCCATTTCGTAAATCCAGCCTAAGCGCACTAAGGCTAGCATTTCCCCTAAGGGATCGCCTAATGCGGCATACAGGGTCGAGCTATCCAATAAGCAGCATAGGGCTGCTTTGCTCTGATCCATTTGGGTGTAGATTTCCCCTAGTTTTAAGAGGGTACGGGCTTCCTGGGCTATCCGATTGGTTACCAGGTTCAGCAGTCGGGCACGTTCTAGGAGTGAGATTGCTGTTTCCTCGCCATTGCAGTGGCAAGCAGCTATGCCTGCGTGATAGAGGGCATCTGCTTCATCAGTCTGCGATCGCAATCCCCGCAAGACATCAGCCGCTATTCCACAATAGTAGTAGGCCAACGGATATAGATCATTGTAACCACAGGCCATGCCTAGGGTCATTAAGCCTCGGCCAAGGGTGTGGTCGTCCGTACTATGGGCTAATTGCCAGATGGCATATTGGATCAGGGGTAGGCCGTTGAGGTCGGGACTGGTCAATTCTTCAATGGTGGGATTGGGGATGACTGCGGCGTTAGGATCGGATGGCTCGGTGATGGGTAGCATTAAATCGGCAAGGCCAACTGAGTTCTCCGATGCGATATTGGGAAGGAAATCGGGGGTAGAGGCTAGGACTTGGGCGATCGCCGTTTCAATATTCCCTGCTGTTGCGAGCGCTTTGGGTTGGGAATGGACTAAGTTAGGGGCGATCGCGGATCGGTTTTGGCAGCGAGGGCGTAATTCCATCATTAGTTTGCTCTCCCTTCATGGAAGCTTTACACTTCCATATACGTCTCAGTGAAAACAAGGTATGGAAAATGTGGGAGCCTCTGGCTTTTGCTCTTAAGTAAAGACACTAGGAAGGGGATCGGCGGTGTGTGCCCCACAACCTAGGCGATTAGCCACAGTTTGCTTGGCAAACCAACAAGGGGTGACCTAAAAGTTCTGCAAATATTAGCGCTCATATCGTCCCCATTGGAGGAATATTTGCAGCAGATACATCACGAGGGTACAGCCGACGATGGCTGGCAAAATTCGGACCTGTTGGATATCCCAATACAAGAATGAAAACGGTTTGAGATTGTACATTTGTCCTAAGTAATCAATCAGCCACTCGCCAACCCATACTCCAAATAGTCCGACTAAAACTAACCCGAAGAGATGACCAGGAATACGTCGAGGAATTAATGTATGGCCGATTCCGGCGCATATAAGGGCAACAACGAGTTGAACACCGAGGCGACTAATATTGACTGTTTCCATTGGTACATAATTCCCTTAGTTTTTTGCAGTTTTTTAGCGGGTTTGAAAGATGTTTTGCACCATACGTTTGGGCGATCGCCTAGCCGCATCCGTCAATTCATCCCGTTCATCCGTGGTTAAGCTCCACCCCAACGCTCCTATATTATCCTGGGCTTGCTGAATGGTTTTAGCCCCTGGAATCGGGATCGTTCCTTGGGCGATGCACCAATTGAGAGCGATTTGGGCTATGGTTTTCTGCCGTTGTTGAGCGATCGCCTCCAAACAATGCAGTAATGGTTGAATACCTGGAAGTAATTGACGGAATAGGAAGCCACGAATACCTTTAGGAAATGGGCCATTCACCCCATATTTTCCCGTTAAAAGCCCTAACCCAAGGGGACTGTAGGCAATCATTCTAATCCCTAACTCGTCGCACACTGTCTTCAGATCTAATTCTGTCATGGGGTAGGTGGAGAGGAGGGAATACTGCACCTGCAAGGTTAGAATGGGCACTCCCCGTGCTGCCAACCGCTGATAAATTTTTGCTAAGCGTTGGGGTCCGTAGTTGGACAATCCAATCCCTTTCACCTTGCCCTGTATATACAAATCGGCTAAACCATCTAACAATGCCCCTTCCTGCCACGGGGCATAGTTGGCGGTGGACCAATGCATCTGCACTAAGTCGATGGGGCGTTGTAACCGTTCTGCTGACGCGGCGGCGGCTTTCACCATCGATTGCCGGGTCAGTCGCCAAGGATAGGCTGCTAGTTTGGTTGCAAGGCAGATGTGATTGCCATTTACCCCCTTTTGGCCTGTATAGTCTTGGGTAAATTGTCCCAGCAATTTTTCACTTTGGCCAGTGAGTTTCCCTGTCCCGTAGGAATCTCCGGTATCAAATAATGTCACTCCATTTTGTACGCATAGATTGAATACATCCTGAAGTTGAGCATCCATGCTCTGGTCATAACCCCAAAGAATACGATTGCCCCAAGCCCAGGTGCCACAACCCATGGTAGGCAAGGTAAGGGGGCGATCGGCTTGGGTGGAAGCGGATAACTGAGTCATGGTTTTATCGGTTGAGGACGGTCTGACCAATCAAGGTCCGTTGGGAGGGTGATATTCCCTACTGCTGCATCATATCAGCGATCCAGCGATCGCTGATCCCCCAAGCTCATCGCTTAAGTTTATCGCTTAAGTTTATCGCCGAGACCCCTGGCCCTGTGGTATCAGCCAACTGCTAAGAGGTGGCGCAGGATAAAAACCGTCATCATCCCGGTTGCCAGAAAAGTCAGAACAGCGGTGAGCGATCGCCCTGACAAGCGTCCTAAGCCGCAGACCCCATGGCCGCTAGTGCAACCACTCCCTAACCGGGTTCCCATCCCGACGATGAAGCCACCCAGAATCATGGCTCCCGGTGCTAGCCCTGACATGGGCGTGGGCTGGGCCGCTAATCCGTATTCATAGATGGCCCCACCGAGGATCATGCCGATTAAAAAGAGCCACCGCCAGGTTTCGCCCCTCTTAACTTCTAAGGCTCCGTTGACAATCCCGCTGATTCCGGCAATGCGGCCATTAGCCCACAGCAAAAGTGTGGCACTTAAGCCAATTAAGGCTCCCCCGGTGAGGGCGATCGCCCAGTTCAATTCAATCATCTAACCTCATCCTATATCTTATGACCATGGGGACTTTAGTTTAGAATATGGGGGATGTCGAGCTACAGGGTTGTGTTTAGCCCCCCCATATGGTGTGGGTTCGACACCGAAGGGGACAGTTCCGACATCCACTACCACTTGATAATATAATGGTGGAAGTTAATCTATAACATTGTCTTGGTCCTTCTAGCTAAGTAGCTCCTATGTTTAAATCGACTCAACTTACCTCAACGGCGGAAAAACTACAGGCTGACGATTGTGGTGTGTCTCGCCTCTCGCCTACGGCCCTGAGTTTGATGGCGGGGTTCTTCAAAGTATTGTCTGAGTCTAGCCGCTTGCAGATTGTCTGCGTCTTGAAAGCGGGGCCTAAGAATGTCACTGAAATTATTGAGGCTACGGGGTTAGGCCAAGCTAATGTTTCCAAGCACCTTAAAATGATGGCGCAGGCTGGCATCGTTTCCCGTCAGCAAAAGGGGGTATCGGCCTACTACCAAATCGCCAATCCCTTTGTATTTGAGCTGTGCGAACTGGTGTGTGATGCCCTTTCCATTCAGATTGAGCAGCAAAATCAGCAATTTGAACAGTTGGGTGTGATTCGCCAAGGACGGTAGGGGGGGCGATCGCCCCATCCTC
>JAYKIC010000225.1:0-15077 GCA_035284985.1 Leptolyngbyaceae cyanobacterium | reverse complement strand
CCCTCTCCCGTTCTGGGAGAGGGGCCAGGGGTGAGGGTCATGCTCCCCTCTCCCGTTCTGGGAGAGGGGTCGGGGGTGAGGGCCATTCCCCCCTCTCCCGTTCTGGGAGAGGGGCCGGGGGTGAGGGCCGTTTTGGGAGAGGGGCCGGGGGTGAGGGCATCCGGGTTGCCATCACCGCCATCGAACACAAAGCCGTCCTCGACACCTGCCACGCCCTTCAAAAGCAGGGCCTCATTGACCTGATTGAAATTCCGGTTGACACCCACGCCCAAATCGACCTCAACCAAATTGAGCAACGGTGCGCTAGCGGTCTCCATCTCCTCTGCATCATGGCCGCAAACAACGAAGTCGGCACCATCTACCCCATCGAAAAAATTGCCCAAATTGCCCAGCGCTATCACGTTCCCTTCCTCTGCGATGCCACCCAAGCCGTGGGCAAAATTCCCGTCAACGTTCAAGACTGGGGTATTACCATGCTGGCCCTCTCCGCCCATAAGTTCTATGGTCCCAAAGGGGTGGGTGCCCTCATCGTCCAACGGGATCATCCCCTAGAACCGTTGTTTTACGGAGGTGGCCATCAGCAAGGACGGCGATCGGGTACGCTCAACGTTCCCGGTATTGTAGGACTGGGGGAAGCCTGTCGCTTGCGAATTCTCGAAATGGAAGCAGATGAGAGCCGGATAGGACGGATGCGCGATCGCCTCCAACACCTGCTCACCACTCAAATCCCCGATCTCATCGTCAACGGAGACATCAACCACCGTCTTGCTGGAAACCTGCATATTTCCATCCCTGGCATTCCCAACAGCGCCATTATTGCCAGAGTCCGGCACCAGCTAGCCATCTCCACTGGCTCAGCCTGTTCCTCCGGTGTGGAAACCCCCTCCCATGTCCTCCGGGCCATGGGGTTGCCCGATGACCAGATTGAGGGCGCACTACGAATTGGCCTGGGCAAACTGACAACGGAGGCAGAGGTGGAACAAGCAGCCGATATCTTAGTAGGAGAAATCAAGACTGTCCAGACTTTACTATCTGCATAAGTAAACAACGCCTGACCACTCGCTTAGAGATGCCACCACCTTTGTTTGTGGTAGAAGTGGTTAGCCCTGGCTCTAGCAATACGTTCTTAGAGTTTAGCTTGGGGGGCGATACTCCTATTGGAGTGGCGTTGTGCCATCGCATTTCTGATGGGGGATGCGATCGCTCTTCTGCTATGTATTGTGGGGCGCGATCGCCCTTCTTCACTATCATCTGGGGCGATCGCACCATTACGAAAATATGTTGATATCTTCTACGTTCCCAAAATTTAGGTGGTGGGGCGATCGGGGCTTTGCGACTAGAGAAGAGTGGATATATTGGCAGGAGAGAGGTCGATCACTCTATGTTATTTGGTTAGCAATTTAATAGATTTAGAGTTTTTGAGAAATTCTTGATAATGTTCGCCTAGTGCATCTTGGGAAGGAATCGCAACTTCAAGTTTTGGCCTTTTTAGTTTTCTTCCTGCTAGCTCTTGATAACAAGTTCCAATTAGTTCTGAGGCAATTACCACCTCGTAGCTATCCGGGTTAATTGAAATCAAATGTAAGTCAAACAAGGTATGAATATCTGCCCTTAACGGCAAGCCATTTGCAGGATGATTCGTTGCAGTTCCCTGATATGGGATAATATGAGCGGATTCAATTGCTGCTTCCAAATCGCAATCAGTTATTGCACATTTGCTATCATAAGCATGGAGTAGCGTTCGGCGAAATTCAGCTTGTCCTTGTCTTTGTACAATTGATGCTGTTACTCTTTGTCTGGCATCTTCAAGACTTTGAACATCGAAATAGCCTCCTGCTTCTACTTCCTGCCTTTGATTTTGTAATTTAATTTGAAAGTTAGGTTGTTCAACCCACCCCAATTCTTCCAAGGCTTCAGCAACCTCTGGATGCATTTCCCATAAAAAACCTTCATTCGTCTGGTAGCCAAGAGACCAAACAGTCCACCACTTCACTACTCCGTCTCTAGTCTTACCTGCCTCTAGTCCGATTGCGTCACAAAAAATATGCCCAAGCCTGCCATACATAGAGTTTACGACTGAATAGCTGTTAGCGTTAACTAATCGAGCAAGTTCAGGAGCCGTTACTGATCTATGGAAAGCATGATATTGTTGTTTTAGCAGTTGAATCTGAATATCACTAATTTGATTTTGTATTTTCTTTAATCCTGCGACATACTCAGCAGTAGAAGGTAATTTGCTAATTTTACAGGGGCTTGGCTTTTTATAAGCCTGAAATTGGTTTGTAAATATTTCATTTAACAATGAAGTTCGATAGTCTATATTTACTACAATTTTATAAAATAATAGTTCATGGTTCTTTTTGTAAGGTGAACTTTGATAGCGTTGGGCTTCAGTCAAGATGGCTTCTTTCCAAGCGGCTTCATCCTCAGCAGTTAGCAACTCTGTGGGCAAACCTTCAAAGGCAAAGAAGTAGGGCGCTTGCTCTGCTATTTCACCAGCACTGGGTCGATATTGATGGGACGAAAACTCTGGAGGGAATGCACGTTCTGAAAGTTCTGACAGTTTTTTATAATCATGAGGAAAGATAAAACCTACTAGAGGTTTGTGCTGACGAAAGCCAGAAAGAACATATCTTCCGTTGATGGTTACGGGAAGGTTCTTGCGTGATGTTAGAGATAAAACAAGACGAGGATCATCATTGTCAAGTTCTGCAAGCTCAATTACTCCCTTTACCAAATCTAAATATTGTTCTATCCACTCACGACTAGGTGCTTGCTGAATAGCTTTGATTAGAAGTTCGTGGGTAGAATCTTTGTCTGACATTGCAATCGGCTGATGAGATAGGAAAACTTCACTCTAACCCACCCAATCATCCATACGATTGCCCCCTCACACTTTTTCATCATCTTTAATATTTCTCCGTAAATTGCCATGCATCATCACGATTTACATGAACATATACCGAGTGAAAGAGGGACTATCCTACAATTTTATCCTATTGGCGCAAAAACAATCCTATGGTTATGGGAGAGAGGGCGATCGCCCTCTAGAATTTCGCTAGAATTGCAACACGGAGGAAAAAACAATGACCCTTGCCAAATTTAATCCCAACGATTCTGTTGCATCCCTCACGATCGCTGAACTGGAACAGCTTATTCAAACCACCATTGAACGATACACCCATTCTCTTGTTCCTCCCACCTAGTGGTCTGAATACTCCCTTTGACAGTACCGCTCCATCCTTAGGGGCGATTGCCACCGAACACGCTGCCCAAGTCCCCGATGAAATCTGGCAAACCGTTCCAGACGATGCCTCAGAGAATATGGATCGATACTTGTATTAGCAATGAAACCCGTCTTTGCCGATACCGGATTTCTGATTATGGAAGAACTCCAGCTCAATGAGGTTCTCGCCCATGACAAACACTTTCGCCAAACTGGATTTATCATCTTGCTTGGCAACACAACATAAACTCCATGCAACATCCGTTACAGTGAAATAACACCGATCTCAAGGAAAATCTCATGGACGCAATCACCACCAAACAGGCAGAGCAAGATTTAGATGGTTTGATTGAGCGAGTCATCGCTGAGGTACAGCCCACCATTCTTTGTAACGATAAGGGAAATCGCGTTGTCGTCATGCCCCTAGACGAATTTAACGCATGGAAAGAAACCCTTTACCTACTGTCTAATCCAGCTAATGCGGCTCGTCTTCTTGGTTCCATCCAAGAAGCCAAAGCGGGTAACGTGACTGAACGGGAATTGCTGGAAGAATGAAACTGACCTTCACCGAATCAGGGTGGGAGGATTATCTGTGGTTCCAAGCAACCGACAAAAAGCTACTCAAAAAAATCAACACTCTGCTCCAAGACGTTAAACGCAGTCCATTCGACGGTCTTGGCAAACCGGAACCGCTAAAGGCGAATCTATCTGGCTACTGGTCCCGCCGAATCAACTCCGAGCATCGCTTGGTTTATGAAATCAAAGACGACAGCATAATTGTCGTTGCCTGCCGTTTCCACTACCAACCCTAACCCCACCACCCACCCACTCACCCACCGATCCACTCCCTTCCGCGTCGGTGTCCCCTTTGCCGTAAACATCCAAATATCTCGCTTCTGCTGTGGCCCATAGCTGATGTGAATGGGTCGCTCTGCGCCATAAAAGTACAGCGAATCAAAGGGTAATCGCTGCTCCAGTATCCAGTCCACCAGTCCATCACTGGGTCAATCCAGAATGGGGCGATCGCAAGCAGAGAGTTTAAACCCTCACACCTCGCCCTTTTTCAAAGAAAAATCGGGATGGCGGGATTCGAACCCACGGCCCCTTCGTCCCGAACGAAGTGCGCTACCAAGCTGCGCTACATCCCGCGATCGCCCCCCACCAATGACTTCACTCATGGGGATCGCAACTCTAACCAAAATAGCATATCTGTTGAGCAATTAGCTAAAGGCGATGGCAGACCAACGCCTTTAGCAACAAATCGAAATCCACCCAGTTAGTAGTAATTGCCCACTTTACGATGGTGAACGGCGGTCATCCCATCGGGATTGGAGACTTTCCCGGCGCTGACGGTGCTGTAGACAATCCAATGATCGCTGCACTCCATGCGACTGGCGACTTCACACTCCAGATAGGCGAGGGCATCGGCCAAAATGGGGGAGCCGTTCTCAGCGTTGTGGGTTTTCACCCCTTCAAAGCGATCGGCACCGGGGGGAAACCGCTTGAGGAAATGTTTCATCAGGGGTGCATATTTCCCTTCTTCCAGGATGTTAAGGACGAAGCGATCGCCCACTTGCATCAGGGATTCGATCGCCCGGTCTTTGGCCACCGCAACGGTAAACCCCAGGGGTTCAAAGCTAGCTTGGGACACCCAAGAGGCTAACATGGCCCCGGTGACATTCCCTTTCTGGGCGGTGAGAATATACAAGCCGCTGCTGATGCGTCCCAATGCCTTTTCCATTTCCGCATCCAGGGACTTAATTTTCTGGGTCTTACTCTTTTGGGTGAGCTTTTGGCCCAAGTCGGTGCCGGATTCTTCACAAAGCTGGTAGATGGCTTCGTTGGGGGTATCCTTGACCCGGATGGAGTCAAACCCTTGGCTTAAGCCTGAATCAAGGAATTTGGTGAGCATGGTATCCACGGGTTCATCGTCGCCGCCATAGCATTCAAATAAGCCGACAAATTGCTTGTCCTTGGCGGCAGCGAGGATGGTGCTGACGGCGGCTTGGGCTGGGCTGGCGAAGGTGCCGGAGGCGGGGGGCGTGGCAATGACTAGGGCGGCGGCGTGGCTCACCAGTTCGTTCACCTCTTGGGGATCGGCGCTCTTGAGATCCATCATGTCCACAGCTACCCCGGTTTTGGTGATGCCACGGGCGATCGCTTGCGACAGGCGATCGCTATACCCATAGTCGGCCACGTAGAACACGGCGGCCCTTGCTTCAGCACTGGCTTTGGCAGAACTCCATTCCCGGTAGCGTTCCGTTAGCTCTACCAAGTTGTGACGTAACAATGGCCCGTGCCCCGTGGCGATGGTGGTAATTTCCCCCAGATTATCCATCCGCTTCATGGCACTGAGGACGGAGCGAGCATTGGGAGCCATCAAACATTCGTAGTAAAAACGATAGTCCGGCTCGATCGCCTTCAGGTCTTCATCAAAGGTGAAATCGTTGCAATAGTGCATCCCAAAGGCATCGCAGGTAAAGAGGGTGCTGGTTTTGGCATCGTAGGTAAAGATGGTATCGGGCCAGTGCAGGTTGGGGGCGCTGACAAATTCCAACTCGTGACCATTGCCCAAATCCAGCTTGCTACCTGTTTTGACTTGAATGCTTTCAAAGGGCCGATGCACCAAATCTTCGAGGAAGGCGATCGCCACCTTTGCCCCGACCACCACCGCATGGGGAGCCAATTCCAGCACATCTTTGACTAAGCCGCTGTGATCCGGTTCCGTATGGCTGATAATGATATAGTCAATTGTTGCGGGATCAACCAATCCTTTAAGGGTATCAAGATAGAGTTGACGGAATTTGGCGTGGGAGGTGTCCACTAGGGCAATTTTTTCGCCGCGAATCAGATAGGAGTTGTAAGTCGTGCCATTCTGAAGACCAAACTCGATATCGAAGCGATCGCGGTCCCAGTCCAGGGAGCGGATCACCGTGGTATCCTCGACAATATCCGCCACTTGTATGGTCAATCGCTTCTCAGTCACTGTTTCAGCTAATGCAACCATGGGCAACCTCCTTGCAAATTTAGGGTGTGTGGGAAAACTGAGGGCCAATAAGTATTTTTACTCTATCTATATTGTGGGACAAAATTTCTGGTTTTGCCGAGTCAAAATAGATTGGGGACCATGATTGATCCCAATGTCTGTGATATTAGTACGTGATGGTCACGATATTGTCGATAAGCTGCGGTTAGTTTGCCATGATTGATGCGATCGCCCTCATTCATATCCGCCATCGCTCCCTGCTCTGCGTTCGCACCGCTGGTAAAGATGCCTTTTATCTACCTGGAGGCAAACGGGAACCGGGGGAATCCGATCAGGAAACCTTGGTGCGGGAGGTGTGGGAAGAATTGGGTGTGGCCTTGCAAGCCGAAACCATTCGCTGGTTCCAAACTTACACTGCTGCCGCCCACGGCTATGGCGCGACGACTCAAGTAAAAATGGCTTGTTACTGTGCCGAGTTTAGGGGCGAGATTCAGCCCTGTGGCGAAATTGAGGAGATGGCTTGGTTGCAGAGTGAGGGGCGCGATCGCTGTGCTCCAGTCAACCAAGTGGTGCTGGATGACCTATTATACCGAGGGTTGATCGATTAGCTTGGCGTATAGCTTGGCTGATAGTTTGGCTCAAGGCTTGACCAGGAATTAGGGAGCAGCCATTACCCTATTCCAGTAGTTCATCAGGATTGACCCCCAATTCTTGTAATTTGGCCTTGAGTTGTTCAACTTGAGCTTCAGCGCGATCGGCCCGTTCCTTTGCTTGAGTCGTTTGTTGGCGTTGTTGTTGGAGTTCCTCCGCTAATTCGTCAGGAATTAACAGCTTGTCACCCGTATCTTCACGGTAGAAACTAATCAGCCCTCCATCGGGGACTAATCGGAGGTTGAGCGGTTCACTGCGGCCATCGGTGATGGGTTCGTAAGCGTCGCCGTGGAGTCGATATCCCATGAGTCTCTCTTCAAGCCACTCCCCTTTGGGGTCAAATAACCAATACTCCTTTACGCCCAACTGTTCATAGAGAGTGAACTTGAAGCCTTCGTCCTTGGGGCGAGTTGCGGGGGATGTGATCTCAAATACCACCGAGGGAACAGCCCCTTCTTCCCAGATTTTGTAATGATCCCGCCCGCCCGGGTCCACCTCAAAAATCACCATCACATCTGGGGCCACCCGCAGTTTGGGATAGCCTTGGGAGTAGTACATAAACTGATTGCCCAAGACGGTAGCTTGCTGACCTATGAGGTATTGGCGCAAAACTTCTAGAGTAATCAGAATAGCGTAGAGGTGCAGATATGTTTCGGCCACGGGAGTACCATCAGCAGTGGGATAAACGGGGATATCGGGTTGGTTGACAATAGGGTTACGGGGGGGAGGAGAGGTTGCGATCGCCATACAAAACACCGTTGACAAACAAGTACTTATATCCTACTGTAGCGCTATTCTGATGACGATGGATCTGGGAATCACGCTCCCTCATGCCTTGTTAGCTATAACGGCTCAAACTATAGAGTCGTCCGAAAATTGGGGTGGAGTACCCGCTGTGCGGGTACTCCACCCCAATTTTCGGACAGGTCTTATGCAAACAAATCGTAATAATTTGTAAACATCTGCAATTATCTCCATCCTCCAAATGCCGTAGCATTATGGGTTATTTGCTCTAAATTTGCATGAGCGGAGGATTTATGACAGCTCGGGTAACTATAACCCTTGATCAGCTTTTGAATTGTGAGCACGATCGCACTTTACTGGAAACAATGTATCGCTATGGGCTGGAATATACCTCCGAAGGGTTGATTCTAGGCCGATACCGTGTCCTTTCAGCCGGACAACTGGGGCCATGGAGTGAGGGCGGGTTAATCAACCCTGGAGTTCTGCCCATTCCAGAGGGCTATGGCTTGATGGTGCGGGCCGAACCCAATGATGCCACTTGGGTGAAGGACTTTCGGGACTCGTTGGCGACCCCAATATGGTGTGTGTTGGATCAGGATATGCAACTGCTTCACTTCCATCCCCTCAGCAATGAGGGATTGCCACCGAATTCTCGTGCTGAGGATTGGCGGCTTTTTCAGTATGGGGGCGAACTTTACAGCAACCATAGCCTTTATTGGGAAATTGATGAGCAACTCCACTGTTATCCAGTCATCAGTCGGGTCGATTTAGCGGCTGGACGGCTGGAATTGCTCCACATTCTCAATCCCCCCTTTCCCCGAACCTTAGAGGAGAAGAATTGGAATGTCTTTGTTCATCATGATGGCGATCGCGATCGCCTCCTGTGTATCTATCGTTTCAAGCCATATCAACTATTGGAAATTGATCTCAATAGTGGCCAGACGACCCCCTATATGGAACCTTATCCCCAAAACTGGGCTTGGCATAATAAAGGCGATCGCTTCATTTCCAGCAGTACCAATCTCATCATTTGGGATGAGAGCCATTACATCACCTTTGTTCACGATTACTTAGAATCGGATGCCTCCAACTTCAGGAATCGAACCTACATGCAATATGCGGTTTTAGTTTCGCGGCAGAGTCTGCTTCCGGTGAGTGTGATTCCCCATCCCTTGCTGATGGGGGGATACGAGCAAGGTCGCCATCCTGGAGTTCACTACACCATGGCCCTAGTGCGTCATCACGATCAACTCCTGGCGTTTTATGGCGAAGGAGATAGCCATACCGGAGTCGCAATCATTGATGCCAATCGTTTGGATGCGCTATTTCTGGCCCATCGTCTGCCCCAAGAAACGGCCCTCATCCCGGATTGCAACTCAATTTCGCCCTCGCCTCTACCCCCAGATCATCCCAGTATCCAGGATGACAACTCAGTAGCGATCGCTGGGTGATGGAGTCATAATGCAACCAGCCCCCTCCATCAATGGGGGGTTTGCCCGAAAATCGTGAACCTGAAATCTTCACCTAAATTGACGCTTGTTGGCGTTGATAAAGTGAATAATACAGCCCCCGATCATTCAGCAACGACTGGTGAGTCCCCCGTTCCACCACCACCCCTTTCTCCATGGCCAGGATCAAATCAGCGTTTTTCAATGGAGCAAAGCGGTGGGCAATGAGGAAAACAGTGCGATCGCGGGACACATTCCGCAGATTTTCTAACACCTGTTGCTCGGTTTCCGCATCTAGATGGCTAGTGGCTTCATCTAAAATTAAAATTGGAGCATCAGCCAGAAACAGTCGCGCCAGGGTGATGCGCTGCCGTTGTCCCCCAGAAAGGGCAATGCCCCGTTCCCCCACATTGGTTTCGTAGCCGTGGGGTAGGTCGAGGATAAAGTCATGGGCTACGGCCATCTGAGCGGCCCGGATCACATCTTCGGCGGCGGCATCATGGCTACCCAAGGTAATATTGTCAAGCACGGTGCCGTTAAAGAGAAAGTCGTCCTGCAACACCACCGCAATTTGGGGCCGGAGGGAGGCAAGGTCGGCACTTTTGACATCAAAGCCATCGATGGTGATGCGGCCTGCTTCGGTGTCATAAAGTCGCTGGATTAGTTTGGATAGGGTACTTTTGCCAGAACCACTGCGTCCCACCAACCCCACAAACATTCCTGGTTCCACCTTAAAGGACACGCCTTTGAGAATGGAGTCCTGATCCTGGTTGTAGCGGAAGAAGACTTGATCGAACACCACTTCCCCCTGGAGATGGGGTAATACCAATCCAGTGCCCTGTTCGGCCTCGGCGGGAACGTTGAGGATATCACCGATGCGATCCACCGCTAGCAGGACTTCCTGGAGGTTTTGCCACAGTTGCACTAAGCGCAACAGTGGTCCTGTCACCCGTGCGGAGAGCATTTGGAAGGCAATTAACTGACCAATGGTAAATTCTTGCTGAATCACCAAATGGGCACCCACCCAGAGCAGTAATAAACTGGAAAGACTGGTGAGAAAATTACCAATGTTATTGCTGATATTAGCGGTGGTGTTGGCTTTGAATCCGGTACGGATGAAGCGAGCGTACAACCCTTCCCAGCGATCGCGGGTTGCCTTCTCTGCGGCATGGGCTTTGACCGTATGAATTCCCGTCACCGTTTCCACTAAAAATGATTGACTATCCGCACCACGGTTAAAGGTTTCGTTAAGCCAGTTCCGTAGAATTGGGGTCGTGGTGAGGGTGAGGATGGCAAATAGGGGAATGACGGCTAGGGCAACCCCAGTCAGTTTGGGGCTATAGTAGAGCATTACCAGGAGGTAGATGACACTAAAGATGCTGTCAAGGACGACGGTAAGAGCGGTGCTGGTGAGAAACTGGCGAATTTCCTCTAGCTCTTGTACACGGGCGACGGTGTCCCCGACGCGACGGGCTTCAAAGTAGGCGAGGGGCAAGCGTAGCAGGTGGCGAAACAGTTGGGCGGACAGGCTCAAATCGAGGCGGTTGGTGGTGTGGGTGAAGATGAACATCCGCAAAATGCCGAGGATGGTCTCGAAGATGGCGACACTGAGCATGGCGATCGCAATCACATCCAGGGTGGGGATACTGCCCTGCACCATGACCTTATCGATAATCACCTGGGTAAAAATGGGGGTGGCGAGTCCCAGTAATTGCAGGGTGAAGGAAGCCACTAGTACTTCAAACAGTAATCCCCGGTAGCGCATCACCGCTGGCAAAAACCAGCTTAGGTTAAATTGTTCGCGCTTTTGGACTAGCTCCGCCTGCCACAGTTCCCCGTCCCAATTTTCCTGAAGCGTGTCGCGGGGAATACTTTCACAACCCTGGGCCGGGTTCATGGGATCGGCAATGACAAGGCGATCGCCCCGCACTTCATAGGCCACCACCCACCGTTCCCCTTGCCATAAGATTAATCCAGGCAGGGTGATTTTACGTAAATCGGGCCAAGTAGCCACCAGTAAGCGCCGCAGTTGCACCCCCGTTTTTTCCGCCCCGTCTATCATGTGGCGGGGACGCTGACTGCGTAACTGCCGCTGCATCCATTCCATCTGCACTGGAGTCTCGAAATACTGGGACAACATGGTCAAACAAGCCGCCCCCGTATGCACCCCAGGCACAAAGGGATATCCTTCTACCGGAATTGGATCAGCGGAAAAATCAGGCTGGTAGCGCGATCGCACCATTTGCCAGTAGCGCCGCAAACTGGTGGACCTAGCGCCCATAACCCCATCGGCGGCGGTATCCTCGCCGGAGTGGCGTTCTGTCATCGCCATCCCATTGCGACGGTTACGATTTTGGCTCCCATTGCTCCCATTCAGTTGCTGGGTTTGGGGAGTCATGCCTTCGATCATAGCTGTCCACAAATTCCCTGGCCACTCAATCACCAGCACCTCTTTACTGGCACCACGGGCCTTCCAGCGATCGCTCAACTGCGGCAACGCCCCAAACCAGTCGCCCTCCTTCAGCAAAATTGGCTTGCCCCCCTCTGGAATCAGGCGCACATTCCCCGACACCACCAGATACTGAAGGTTCGTATCATGGTCCGTATCCCAAATCACCTCCCCTAGTTTGAAAATGCGGGGATTGGCTTGGGCTTCTACCTGTTTTTGCTGTTCAGGGGAAAGCCAACCGAGTGGGGGCTGTTGCCAATCGAGTTGGGATCGTAACTCATCTGTAATCATGGCTAAACCTGGGGTGTGCTGACCTGACTCCGGGAAATGTTTTGCGGCAGTAATGCATTACTGGGATTCGTGTTTACCATTAGCACTCACCATTATGCCTAATGTGGTGAAATGCGATCGCCTCTCACCCTGTAAGGTTACGGACTGTCATAATTTAGCCAGTATAGGGTGCGTGACCACGCACCCTGGCTATGTATTCTTTCAGTAGGAAGGGAGTAATGTTGTATCTGTCAAGTTTCAAGGATCGCCTGTGGCCGAAAATAGAATCATGGAACATTCTAGTTTTTGAATGATAGGCGTGGCCCAGTCATCGGCGATCAGACTTTTAGCCGGGTAGATGTCCACCACATTTAACACAATTAAATCAAAGTGTTGGGCCGTTCTCAAAAGGGTGGCAGTGATGTCGGTGTTGGCGATCGTCTTAATCTTAACGCTCCCCACCTCCACTGGCCCCAACTGTTGGCCATTCGCCTCAGTATGGGCAATCAATTGCTGGCGCAGCGTTTCTATTGCTGCTTCATCAGTTGAAGCAGGCACCATACAAAGGAGAGTGAGTTTAGCCTGATTCGCGGCGGCGATGGTTTGGACAAAGGTAATTAACTGGAAGGTGGAGGGGGAACAATCCCAAATGGGTACCAAAATCCGAGTCAAGCTTTGGGGGGAGGCCAACAACCGCATCACGGCCACGGGGCAAGGGCTAAACCGAAAGACCTGATCAATCACACTGCCAAGCAATCGGGCTTGCAAGGTGGTGATGTCGCCATAGCCCATCAGCACAAAATTGGCTTCCTGTTCCTTGGCGGCATAGCTAATCCCTAAGGAAATATCTTGGTCTATTCGTAAAATCGGAACAGTTTTTACGCCAAATTGGAGACCATCCGCTACGGCCTGTTTGAGGACGGCTCGGCTTTGGGTAATGCGATCGGAAAATTCCGAGTCGTTGAGGGCGATGGTGGTGGCGTAGGCGATCGCCAATGGCAGCACCATCCCCCCCTGCTGCCGTGCCATCAGCGCCGCCATTTCAATCAAGTAGGGTTCCGTGGCTGGATTATGAACCGGAACTAGGATGGTAGGCGCTCCTCCCATGGCGATGGGGTGACGCGATCGCCCTTCTTCATCCACAAACGACGGTGGTTCCGCCAGGGTCTGGGTTTCCGGCATCGCCATCAGCTTAGCAAAGCGTTGGGTTAGCACCGGACCCAAAATCGATGTCACCAACATCAATACAATCACGCTGTTGAACACCGCTTCCGTCAGCAGCCCCACCTGATAGCCCACCAAGGTCGCTGCTAGGGTCGCCGCCACCTGGGGCAGGGACAAGGACCACATGGTCATCATCTCTACCCAGTTATAGCGGTAGAGGAATTTAATCACTGCCGCTGCCGCCAATTTGCTGCCGATTAACCCACTCACCACCGCAATCACCAATGGCAATTCCTCGCCCAGGGTCTGCACAAAAGTGGGAATGTCAATCAGTAATCCCATATCCACGAAAAAGAAGGGAATAAATAGAACACTGCCGACAAATTCCACTTTTTCCTTAACTGCGCCGTGGTCTAAAATACGGTTAACTCCTAGACCAGCAAGGAAGGCTCCCACAATATTTTCAATATGAATGACCTGTGCTCCCACTGAGGCTAAGAATAGGCCCAGTAAGATAAACAAAAATTGGTTGCCTTCCTCGTTTCCGGTGCGTTGGAAATATTCCCGGCCCAAGCGATCTAATCCTAGAAGTACGGCAATCGAATAAATCCCCAGGGCACCTAGTTGCAGCGGCAAACTCCACCAGGAAAAATTACCCTGATGGATGGACACACAAACGGCCAACACCAGCAATGCCCCAATGTCAGTAAAAATGGTTGCACCCACGGTCACGGTGATGGCCTCATTCCGGGCTATCCCTAGGCGTTGAACGATGGGATAGCCCAGCAGGGTATGGGAGGCAAACAGGGAACCGATTAGAATCGAGGCATTCCAGCCAAAACCAAATGTTTGCCCCATCAATACTCCTGTCATTAATGGCAGCAGAAATGTAGCCAGACCAAAGCTGAGAGAACGGTTACGGGTCCGTTGAAATGCACCCATGTCAATCTCTAATCCCGCAACAAACATTAGATAAATTTTACCGATATCAGACAAAAGTTGCACCGTTTCACTCTCGGTACTGAGCAGGTAAAGACCGTGGGGGCCTAACACCACTCCCGCCAAGAGTAAACCCACTAATCCCGGTAATTTTAGGCGCTCGACTAGGGGGGGGACGGTCAAGCTGGCAAACAACAAAATCGTAAACGAGGCGATCGGGTTAGCGGCCACCCAATTCGTAAATTGCTCCATTCCCGTTGTCCTTATACGCCCAGGATGGGGGATGCGACGCTGGAAGCCAGTGCGCCCCACCATTTTTGGTTTTTATGAGAGATTTTCACTCCCATCATTATTGCACTGCCTTTTGGGAAAATGGGCTGTCACTTTGCGATCGCCCCCATTACTTGCTAGAATTAATACATATGAACTATTTGAGCCTTGACCCGTCCGTGAGGTAATCCGGCTATGGTTTCATCTCCCGCTAAACTGCAAATTCGCTTTGAGATGGCTGGGGACGAACTAACAATCTATCGCCCCGATGGTCGTAAGTTCCTCACTCCCGTGGAGTTGGTGCAACGGGCGATCGCCGCTGAACAAAAGCCAATGCGGCTGAAGAACGGGCCACCGCTGCTGAAGCCTTGTTAGCCCAGTACTGCGATCGCTTCGGTCCTCTGGAATCCCTCTGATTTTAAGGGCTAGCCTGGGTTAACACCTGTTCGTAGCGTTTCCCGGCATGCTCCCAGGTAAAGGTGGATTCGACCAGCGATCGCCCTCCCTGGGAAATTTGCTGGCGCAGTTGGGGATTTTCCAGCAATTGAGAGACAGCGGTGACGTAATCCGCCGGACGGTTAGCGCGGAGGGCGTAGAGGGCGGTGCCAGGGTTATCGACCCTGAGACCTTCTAAGCCGCGATCGCTTCCCACCACGGGTACCCCCGCCGCCATCGCCTCCAGGGTTTTATTTTTGATGCCAAACCCGGTTCGCAACGGCACCACGCACACCACCGCCCGGTGCAAATAGTCCACCACTGAGGGCACCCGCCCCGTCACCGCCACACCAGGATAGTTCCCCAGCGCCTGAGCCGCCGCATTGGGTCGCGCCCCCACAATATCTAAAGTGAGTTCAGGATAGCGCTGTTGCAATTGGGGCATCACTTCCGTGACAAAAAAGCGAGCGCCGTCAATATTATGGTCGCTGTCCA